>DAOKZF010000202.1:0-3328 GCA_035325785.1 Miltoncostaeaceae bacterium | reverse complement strand
CAACTCGCGCGGCGAGCGTCTCAACACGACCTGGCGGGCGGCCTTCCAACGGCGCGGGCTGCTGCCGGCCAACTGGTACATCGAAAAGGGCGTGCGCTTCGCGTTGCCCGACCGGACGCTGTTCACCCTCGCCGCGATCACACACCGGTTCATCGCCGCCGACGGGCAGGAGCTGATCAGCTACTCGCTGGTGACGCGCGAGGCGCTCGGAGCCGCCCGCGCGACCCACCCCCGAATGCCGCTGATCGTGCCGCAGAGCATGCGCGACCGATGGCTCGATCCGAACCGGCCGGGGGACGACGACCTGGCCGACGAGGCACTGGCCGCGTCGGAGGACCCGGGTCGCGCGGTCACGCCGATCGACGCACCATCCTCATCGCGCTCGCCCCGGTTGTTCTGAGATGACGCCCCCTCGGGCGGCCACCGCGGCGGTCGCCCGAGGGTCCGAGCATCAGCGGTCGCCCGACAGCAGGGTCAGGATGAACAGGAAGACGTTCACCACATCCAGGAAGATGCTCAGGGCGATCAGCGGCACGTCGTCCTCGCCCGCACGACGCATCCGCCAGAAGTCGAACACCGTGTACCCGGCGAAGATCACCAGACCGAGCACCGACCAGATGATCTGCCCGTTCGGGATCTGGACGAAAATCATCACGACGCCGAACAGAATCAATCCCAGAAGGGCGAAGAAACTCACGCGCCCCAGCCAACTGAGATCGCGTTTGGTCAGGTAACCGACGGTCCCCAGGCCACCGATGAACAGGCCGGTCAGGCCGGCCGCGCGGGCGATCAGCTCCGCCCCATCCGGGGCCGCGGCGTATTCGGCGAGTGTGGGGCCGAGGGCCATGCCGAACAGCACGCCCACGCCGAACAGCAGGAGCATCCCCACCTGGCCCGCGCCGGCCTTGCGCGAGAACGACATCGCGATCACCAACACCAGCGCGCCGATCCAGGCGCCGATCGCCCAGCCGAAGGTCAGATCGCGCCCGAGCCAGGCCCCGGCGGCGAAGAAACCGACCGTGACCGCCACGAGAAACATCACCTGGGCGAAGACCGTGCGCGCGACGCTCGCCTGCTGAGGGCGTGCCCCCCACCCGTATTCGAGCGGGGCGCCGGGCCCCGTTTCCTGAATCGCCATATCCCCTCCCGATCGCCGGCCACGTGTGTCGCCGCTCACCGGATCAGTGTGCCCGGTTCGCCGACCCAATACGAGGGCGGACCGCGACGCACGCGCTCGCGTACCGTGTCGGCAGATCAACGGCGGACCTGAGCGGAGACCGATGCACACAGCCGAGCGACGCAGAGTGGTGGTCACGGGCGCCGGGGCGGTGACCGCCGCCGGCATTGGGCGCGAAGCCCTCTGGGAGGCGCTCGAGGCCGGCCGTTCCACCGCCCGGCAGGTGACGTTGGAGGCCGTCGGCCCGCTGGCGGCCTTCACCGTCGACGGTGTGGAGGAGGCCGCGGAAGAACGCTTCGGCCATCGCGCGATCCGCCGGATGGATCGCGCCGGCATGTTCGCCGCGCTCGCCGGCGCGCTCGCGTTGGACGACGCCGGCGACCACGGGATCGCGCCGGAACGCATCGCGCTTGCCCTGGGCTGCGTGCACGGCGGCACCGCCACCGCCCTGGAGGCCCACCGGGCGCTGCTGGAGCGGGGCGCCGACCGGGTCAGCCCGCTCTCGGTGCCGCTCTCGCTCACCAACGGTGCGGCCGCGGCGGCGGCCCGCATGCTGGGCACCCGCGGCCCGTCAACGGTGATCACCACCGCCTGCGCCGCGGGCACCGACGCCCTGGGGACCGCCCTCGACCTGATCCGCTGGGGTCGGGCGGACGCCGCCCTGGCCGGCGGGGCCGAGGCACCCGTATCGCCGGTGCCCACCGCCGGCTACCTGAAGATGGGGGCGCTGTCGCACGGTGCGCACCCGGCCGAACGGGCCGCCCGACCCTTCGACCGCGACCGCGACGGTTTCGTGGTGGGAGAGGGGGCGGGAATCCTCCTGCTCGAAGAGCGTGAGGGCGCCCTCGCGCGGGGCGCGCGGATCCTGGGCGAGGTGGCCGGCTACGGCGCCAGCTGCGACGCCGGACATCCCACCGACCCGGATCCCGCCGGCGAGGGCGCCGCCCGAGCGATCGCCGCCGCCCTGGACGACGCCGGCCTCACGAGTGCCGACATCGGCTACATCAACGCCCATGCCACCTCGACGCTCGCCGGTGACATCGCCGAGCTGCGCGCCCTGGAACGGGCGGGGCTCACCGGGGTGCCGGTCTCCTCCACCAAGGCGGTCCACGGCCACGGGTTGGGGGCCGCGGGAGGCATCGAGGCGGTCGCCTCCCTCATGGTGTTCGCCCGCGACCTGCTTCCGGGCAACGTCAACCTGGAGCGACCGGAGGAGGCCGCGGGACTCGACTTCCTGCGCAAGCCCCGGGGGGCTCGGGGAGACGCGGTGCTGTCCAACTCGTTTGGCTTCGGGGGCCACAACGCGTGCCTGATACTGACTCGCCATCGCCCCTGAAGCGCCGCGGGCGGATCTGCACCGTGCGTTGCGGGATCGCCGACAACCTGTCGGCGCCGGGCGGCGGCCGGTAGCCTTCGGGCACATGGATGTGAATCCCGGCTTCGCGGCGCGCCCACGCCTTCAGGTTGTGCGCCCCGCCCCCATCGTCAACCATGAGGTGTTCGCCCGCGAAACGCTGGCGTGCATCGCCGAGGCGCCCGACGGTCTTCCGCCCGCGGACCTGGTGCCGCGCTTGGCCGACCGGCTGGGGATCGACGCCGACCAGATCGCCGAGCACGACCTCGACGCCACCCTGGGAGTGCTGGTGGTCACCGGGCGTGTGGACGAGGTCGGCGGCCTGTTGGTCGCCCTCGACCAGAGCAGCCGCGCCACCGGCTGAGCGGTTCGCCCGCGGCGAGCCGACCGGCGTCGGTCAGCCGCCGACCGGATCGAGCGACTCGCCGCTCTGCACCCGCCAGAGGGCCGCGTAGAGCCCGCCGGCCTCCAGCAGTTCCTCGTGTCTGCCGGCCTCGGCCACCCGGCCCGCTTCCAGCACATGGATGCGGTGCGCGTGACGCACCGTCGACAGGCGGTGAGCGATCACCAGCGTGGTGCGCCCGCGCGAGACGGCCGCAAGGGAACGTTGGATCGCCGCCTCGGTTTCGTTGTCGACCGCCGAGGTGGCCTCGTCGAGCACCAGGATCGCCGGGTCGCGCACGATCGCGCGCGCGATCGACAGCCGTTGGCGCTGCCCGCCGGACAGCTTCTGCCCCCGCTCACCCACCAACGTTCCATAACCCGCCGGCAGAGCGGCGATGAAATCGTGCGCCTCC
>DAOKZF010000201.1:0-3364 GCA_035325785.1 Miltoncostaeaceae bacterium | reverse complement strand
CGGCTCCGGCGGGAAGCAGACCGTCGCCCGACCCAGCGGGCCAAACGGGCGCGCCGCCCACCGGCAGGGCGCCCGTCCGCCCGGCTCCGGTCGCCCCCAACCACGCGCGGGCGGCCGCCGCCAAGAAACTGCGGTGCTCCGCCGCGCTCGCGCACCCGCCGGCGCAGATGCGGTCGTCGATACCCCGCCGCGCCAGGGTGCGATTGACGAGGGTGTGACCGAGACCGGGAACCGCGGCCGCCAGAGCCGGCGCCCGGCGCGGCTGGGCGATGTGGGCGCTCAACCAGGCGGCGGCCATCCAATCGGTGTCCCGGTCCTCGGTACCGACCAGAGCGAGCACGGGGACGTCCGGCGGGGGTGGCGGGCTGCCGCCGACGCCCCGGTCGCCGGGCTCGAGCGCCCCACCGTAGATCAGCACCGACCGCACCGGATGGCGCGAGTGCCACCACGTGCGGGCGGTCGCCAAGGCCACGGGCCCGGAGCGCGAATGGGCGATCACCGCCAGGCCACCGGGCGCGATGCGCCCCCGCAGGCCGCCGCCCCAGCGGGTGGACTCCCCCCGAGCGCCCGCGCGCGCCCGCGCCACCAGGGCGGCCACGGTACGCGCGAAACCCACCCGTTGGTCGTACGGGCGGTCGATGTCCGCCCCCACGTACAGCGGGCCGAGGTCGGGAATCAGCACCGCATACCCGGCCCGCGCCAGAGCCACGCCCAGATACGCCATGCCGGCGTCCAAGCGCAGAGGCGCACGTCCGTTGGGACAGGGGAACGCGAATACCTGCCCCGGGCAGCCCGGATAGCTCAGGTGCGCCACCACCACCAGGGGGCCCGACGCGCCGGGCCGCGCGGTGTGACCACCAGCCCGCGCACCGGCGCGCGAAAACGCCCCGTGCGCCCCAACGTCACGGCCCCAAAATCCGCCCAGCGCACGGTGGCGCCGGGCACCCCGCCCGCGGTGCTTTCCGGTGCGGTCGGGCAGCCGTAGACTCGCCCGGTGAGCGCGCCCCTCCCCCTGCGACCCGCGACCCGACGACTCGCGCCGCCCCTCGCGCGACCGTTGCACCGGTGAACCGCTCCGCCCTGCTCGGCGCGGTGATCGCGCTCGCCGCGGTGGCGTGCCTGCTGTTCTTCTCGGTGATGGTGCAGGAGCTGAACTACGCGGCCGATCACCCATTCCGCTACGGACCGGCGAAGATCATCGCCACCGCCGGGGGCGCCGGGGCGCTGCTGGCGCTGGCCGTCGCCGTGCTCGCCTGGGTGCTGCTGCGCGCCGAGCGCGACCGCTGAGATCGCCAATCGCCCGGGGCGGGGCCCACGCACCCGTCCCACCGGCGAGCCTTCCCCCGCCGCGCGTACAGGCATAAGCTGACCCTATGGGCACGGTGCAGGAGATGTCGCTCTGGGCCCGGGCGATCGTCGACCCGGTCTTCCGCGACGAGCTGATCGAGGACCCGTTGCGGGCCCTCGCCCACGCCGACGGCGTGGTGGTGTCCTCCGACCAGGTGCGCGAGCTCGAGGGCATGAGCCCCGATGAGCGGGCCGAACAGCTGCAGCGGGTGATGCGCGACGCGTTGGCCCGCCGGCTGCGTCACCAGTGGGGCGACCGCTTCTGGACCCCCGATATCGGCCTGGACCCGCCCGCGGACGAACCCGACATCGACGACGTCGACGACCACTGACCCCGCGGGAACCGCCGCTCGACGGTGACGGTTCCCCGGCGTGGTTTTGCCCACATCGATCGACGGAAATTCGGGGGTGACAGGCCTCGCGCCCGCTCATAGGGTGTCCTCACATTGAGGATTTCACCCTGTGGAAGGGGATCCGTATGGCTCGACGATCACGCCGCCTGCTGGCCGGGCTGGCGGTATCGGCCACCGCGATGATGTGCCTCGCCGGATCGGCTCAGACGGCGCAGACGCCGCAGGTGAAGGACCTCACCGCCTCGTCGTTCATGGGGGTGCACGAAACCCCCTACGAGAGCCTCTGCTCGCAGTGCGGTCCCGGGGGAACCCCGGAGATGCTGCAGCGCTGCACCTACATCCTTTACCTCCAGTACCCAAACGTTCCCGGCGCCACCGGCTACGACGCCGAGGTGTCGGACAAGCTGATGCGCTACACCGTGTCCCTCCACGCCCCGCCGTTTGAGGACAACAAGGAGGGTTCGGTCGCTCCCGGCGGCGCGCACCGCTGGGTCGGTTTCACCGGCGGCAGCGGCCCGGCACCCTGCCCCACCATCGGCGACTTCTACGGCAGCCCCGACTCACGCTTCGTGATCAAGAAGGTCACGGCCACCTGCCCCACGGGCTGCGGTGCGTCCGGGGCCCGCCCGCCCGCCGAACCAAAACCCGGCCGCATCCCTCCCGGAAGCGGCCGCATCCTGCCCAACGGCCTCCCTCCGCTGCCCGTGCCCCCCGCCTCGCGGCAACGCATGCGAATCGCGTCCTCCCAGGACATCTATGGGGCGCAGACCACGCGAATGTCGGTCACCCGCAACGGCAAGAAGTACAGCGTCGACTACGACTCGGTGTTGCAGGAGGGCGACATCATCACGACCGGAAGCCGCACGGTGGCCTCCTTTGAGTTCCTGATCGGCGGCCGGGTGATCATGAACCGCGGCGTCAGCCTGGAGGTCGTCAACGAACGCTCGGTCGTCACGACGGGATCGACGTCCGTAAAGGCGCCGGTCAAGAATGCGCCCTCCCTCTGGCTCCAATCCACCTCCGGCTCTCGCAACCGACCGGTTGAGCTCAACACCAGCAGCGGCTGGGTGGGAATCAAGGGGTGAACACCATGCACACATCGCACACGCGTCCACCCATCCGCGCCCTCGCACTCGGGGCGCTCGCTGCCGGGGCGCTCTGGCTCGGCGCAGCCGCGCAGGCCACACCCGCCCCGGTGGTCGGCACCGCAACCACGGTCACCCGCACCGTCACCGTCACCGGCAAGGGGATCAAAGCCCACCCGCTGCGCCGCGGCGAGCAACTGCGCCTCGGATCGCGCCTCATGTTCGGCCCCAAATCCGGCGCCACCCTGCGCCTGACCCGCCCCGCCAAGGTCTCCGCCGACGCCGACCTGGTCCTCGTCGGCTCACGACCCGGGGTGCCGCTCAGCGTGAAATACACCAAAAAGAGCGCGCGGGTCGTGATCGTCACCGTCGGCCAACGCGCCCCCGCCCGCCGGGCCCGGCGCTGACCCACCGGTCGCCTGCCCCCGGACACGCCGGGGGCGGGCGATCCGGTCCCCTCAGCGGGGGATCAAGGTCAGCGCGATCGCGTCGTCGGCGGTACGCAGGGTGATGCTCGTGCCCTGGAAGGTGACGGTCCGGGCCGACACCAGCGCCGCGAGGAACCGCTGCTCCTGATCC
>DAOKZF010000200.1:0-3450 GCA_035325785.1 Miltoncostaeaceae bacterium | reverse complement strand
ATGCGTCCCTGAATCTCCATCAGCGCCGCGACATCCAGCTCGATGCGCCCGCCGCCCACCAGACCGACCAACGAGACCCGTGCTCCGAGGGCCAGCGATCGCGCGGTCTCGGGCCAGAGTGCGGCCCCAACCAAGTCGAGCACCACGTCGGCGCCGCGCCCGCCGGTGCGCGCTCTCAGTTCGTCGGCGAACCGTCCCTCGGGGGCGACCAGCGGCTCGGCGCCCAGCGCGCGGATGGTCGCCGCCTTGGCCGGGCTGCGGGTGGTTCCGAAAACGCGCGCTCCCAACTCGCGCCCGATCTGCACCGCCGCGGTGCCCACGCCGCTGGCGGCGGCATGCACCAGCAGCACCTCGCCGGCGTGCAGGTCGGTGAGCGCGCTCAGCGACAACCACGCCGTCAAGAACGCCTCGGGGATCGCCGCCGCCGCGCTCAACGCCATGCCCTCGGGCACAGGCATCACCTGGCCGGCCGGAACCGCGACGCGCTCGGCGTAACCGCCGCCGGCCAGCAGGGCCATCACCCGATCGCCGACGCGCCAGCGGTCGACTCCCTCTCCCAGGGCGGCGATCGTCCCGGCGGCCTCCAGCCCGAGTATCTCGCTCTCTCTCGACGGTGGCGGGTAGCGGCCGGGTCGCTGCAGCAGATCGGCCCGGTTCACCGCACAGGCGTCCACCGCCAGCAGGACCTCTCCGGGCGCCGCCCGCGGCTCGGGCACCTCGCGCAGGTGTAGGTCGTCCGGGCTCCCGGGCGGATCCACCTGAACCGCCCTCACCGGGAACGCTCCCGCAGGCGCCCGATGACGACGGCGCCCACCGCCCCCAGGGCGGCCCCGAGCGCCGGGGCGATCTCGCGTCCGGTGGCGAATCCGGCGACCGTACCCAGGGCGAGGCCGACCGTGGTGCCGTATGCGACCCGCGCGAGGCGCCGGGCGGGGCTGATCGGGTGAGGGGCCGCCATGGGGCGAGCCTAATGGAGCCGACGTGGGCGTGGCGCCGCGCGCCGCACACCGACCGGGTGGTGCGGCGCGACCGCGAGAGGCATCGGGTTGGTTGCGGGGCCCCTGCGAGCCCCTTCCACCCATCCTCAGGAGTCGGCCAGCTCGACCGCCATCGCCACGCCCATGCCGCCGCCCACGCACAGGGCCGCCACGCCCCGTCGGGCGCCGCGCCGGCGCATCTCGTGCAACAGCGTCACCAAGATGCGCGCCCCGGACGCGCCGACCGGATGGCCGAGGGCGATCGCCCCGCCGTTCACGTTCAGCCGTTCGGGGTCGATGCCCAGCTCGCGCCGTACGGCCACCGACTGGGAGGCGAAGGCCTCGTTGATCTCGAACAGGTCGATGTCGCCGATCGTCAGACCGGCGCGATCCAGCGCACGGCGCACGGCGGTCACCGGCCCCATGCCCATGATGGCCGGGTCGACGCCGCTGATGCCGTGGCCGAGCACCCGCGCGAGTGGCCGCACCCCGAGGGCCGCGGCCCGCTCGGCCGCCAGCACCACCATGGCGGCGGCGCCGTCGTTGATGCCCGAGGCGTTGCCGGCGGTCACCGTGCCATCGGGCAGGAAGGCCGGGCGCAGGGTCGCCAGGCGCTCCGGGGTGGTGTCGGGGCGCGGCTGCTCGTCGGTGTCGAACACCCGCGGGTCGCCGCGACGCTGGGGCACGCTCACCGGCAGGATCTCGTCGACGAACCGGCCGGCGGCGATCGCCGCGGCGGCCCGGCGCTGGCTCTCGGCGGCGAACTCATCCTGCTCGGTGCGGCCGACGGCGAACCGTTCGGCCACGACCTCGGCGGTTCCGCCCATGTGCTGGTCGGTCAGGGCGCACCACAGGCCGTCGCTGATCAGCGTGTCGCGCAGGGCGACGTCGCCCATGCGCTGGCCCTCGCGCAGTCCGCCGGCCACGTGGGGAGCACGGCTCATGTTCTCCATGCCGCCCGCCACGATCACCTGGGCGTCGCCGGCGCGCACGGCCTGGGCGGCCATCACCACCGAACGCAGGCCGGAACCGCAGAGCATGTTGACGGTGGTGGCGGGGATCTCGTGGGGGACGCCCGCGGCCACCGCCGCCTGGCGGGCGGGCCCCTGCCCCAGGCCAGCCTGCAGGATGCACCCCATCAGGACGTCGTCAACCTGGGTTGGATCGACCCCCGCGCGGCGGAGCGCCTCGCGGATCACCAGCGCGCCCAGGTCGGTGGCCGGCACCGGTGCGAGGGCGCCCATGAAGGTGCCGATCGGGGTGCGCACCGCCCCGGCGATGACGGCTTCGCTCATGCGTGTTCCTCCTCCAGCGGCCCGGCGGTCCATCCGGCGCCCAGCCGCATCGCGGTGTTGATGTCCTCGCGGGTGGCGATGCCCTCGGTGAGCAACAGATTGGCCTCGTCGGCCGCGGCCCCGTAATAGACGGTTCGCATACGCTCGATCAGATCGTCCGCCGCGTCGACCGGCTCGGTCTTCCCGGTGAAGAAGCCCCCGCCGCTCTTGCGTCCGAGTCGGCCGGCGCCCACCCGCTCGGCGAGCACCCCGCCGTCGGCGAAGCGGTCGCCGTAGGCCACTTCCAGGTCGGAGCGGATCGCCTCCATCGTGTCCAGTCCGATCAGGTCCCCGAGGGTGTGGGGACCCATCGGCGACGGGCCCGCCGCCACCACCGCCGCGTCGATCAACTCCGGCGCCACCGCGCTCACGGATCGTTCCAGATAGGCGCTGGCCATCGCGCGCAGCAGGATGCGGTTCACCACGAACCCCGGGCATTCGCGCACGGCGACCGGGGTCTTACCCAGTCCGCGGGCGAAGTCGGCCGCGCGCCGGGCGGTGCTCTGATCGGTCGACTCGCCGCGGATCACCTCCACCAGGCGCATCACGCTCGGCGGGTTGAAGAAGTGCAGGCCGACGACCCTGCCGGCGGGTGGCGCCGCTTGCGCCAGGCCGCTGATCGACAGACCCGAGGTGTTGCTGGCGACGATCGTGGTGGGGGAGACCGCCGCGGCGATCTGAGCGAGCACCCGCTCCTTGAGGGCCAGGTTCTCCGGGACCGCCTCGATCACCAGATTGCAGGCCGCCAATTCGTCGACGGCGGTCGTCGTCGTGATCCGCTCGAGGGCCTCGGCGAGCGCCGGGGCGGTCAGTCGGTCGCGGTCGACCTGGCGTTGGCCGGCGCTCTGCGCGTGCGCCACGCCCCGCTGCAGGGCCGACCGATCGATGTCCAGGAGGGTCACCGGATCCCCGCCAACGGCGGCGACCAGGGCGATTTCGGCGCCCATGACGCCGGCCCCCACAACCGCGCCCCGCGTGATTGGTTCGCTCATCGGTGCCTCACCGGGCCCGGTCGCCGAACAGGGCGCGGCCGATCACGATCCGCTGGATCTGGCTGGTGCCCTCGTAGAGCTCGGTGACCTTGGCGTCGCGGTAGAGACGTTCGGCGGCGTACTCGGTGGAGTAGCCGTATCCGCCGA
>DAOKZF010000199.1:0-3482 GCA_035325785.1 Miltoncostaeaceae bacterium | reverse complement strand
GGTCGTCCAGCAGCATGCGCCCGCTGATGCGGGTGGTGAGGTTGACGATCGGCACGCCGGGACCCTCGGCGAGCAGGCGGGTGAAGGGGTGGCCGACCTCGGTGAGCCAGAACGAAAGCCCCTGGTCGATCCAGCGGTGCAGGGCGGTGAAGTGGATCTGCGCCACGTCGACGTCGCTCATCGCGACCTGGAACGTGCGCCGGTGGATGTGTCCGCTCATGGTGCGCAGCCTAATTCATCCGCTCTTTGCGGGAAGTTCGACCGGTGGAGGGGGGCGACATCGTGGCCGCTCCCACCTTGAGGGGATGCGGGCGTCGCCGCAAATCGGTCATATGAACCGTCCGTTTCGGCGATTTACGCATTTTTCCTCAACTTCTGCGCGAACGAATCATCATGATCTCGACCACCGAACAGGCCCCACCGACCGATGCCGAGCGCCGTCAGGCCGTGCTGCGGGCGATGGGCCGCGGGCCGGGACTGCTGCGCTACGCCGCGCGTTTCGCCCCCACGTTTCAGGATGCCGAGGACGCCTACCAGCGGGCGATGGTGATCGCGCTCACCAAGGCGCCGACGGTTGAGGCCGACGGCTTCGCCGCCTGGCTGCACGCGGTGCTGCGCAACGAGGCCCTGGCCACCGCGCGCAGCCTGGCGCGCGAGGGCCCGAGCGCCGAGGCCGATCTGCGCGACACGGCCGCCGAAACCCTGACCCCCCCGCGCTCGGTGGAGACGTTGGCCGCCTGGCGCGAGCGCTACCGGGCGCTCGACGAGGCCCTGTCGGACCTCACCGAGGCCCAGCGCACCTGCCTGATTCTCCAGTCCGCCGGCCAGAGCTACGGGCAGATCGGCGAGATCACCGGCTTTTCGGCCCGCAAGGTGGAGCGCTCGGTGCTGGAGGGGCGCCGGCGGCTGCGCCACTGGCAGGTCGACCTGATCGAGGGGGTGGTCTGTGAACGCCTGGCGCCGGCGCTGGAGCGGGTGATCGACGGCGAGGCCGATCGGCGCGAGGCGCGGCGGATCTCCAAACACGTCAAGCACTGCGGCGCCTGTCGCGGCCGCCTGCGCCACGAGCGCGAGTTGCACCGCCGCCTGGCGGCCCTGGCCCCGCTGCCGCTGCTCATCGGGGCGCCGGCGGTGCCGGACCCGGGCCATCTGATGGCCTGGTGGGATCGGCTCACCCAGAGCCTCGGCATGCACGGCACCAGCGTGGCCCAGACCCTGAACGATCTGTCGGGCAGCGGCGTCGCCCGGCTGGGGGCGGGCACCACCGCGGTGGTCATCGCGGGGGCGGCCGGCCTGCCGTTGGTGGTCGACGCGGTGAAACCTCGGGACCCCGCCCCTCCCCCCGCCCGCGTCCGCACCGTGGCCGAGCGCCCGGCCGCGACCGCCCCGCCGCTCATCACCCCGGCGCGGCCGGTGAGCGCCGCGACGGGTGGCGCGCGCGCCACGACGCGATCACGGCCCGCCCCGGCCCGAGCCCGGGTGCGCCGCCCGCGGCCCCAACCACGTCCGGGCGCGCCGGCCGCACGCACCCCCGCACCGAGCGGCACCCGGCCGCCCGCACCGGTGGCGCCGACCGCCGCCCCCACCCCGGTTTCCACCCCATCGGCATCCGCCGGGGGCTCGTCATCCCTCGCCCTGGAGTTCGGCCCATGACCGTCCGCATCCCCAACCGTCGTTCGTTGATCCCGCTGGTCCTGGCGGGCTGCGGCCTGATGCCGACGGGCGCCGCTGCCACCGACGGAAACCTGTATCTGCAGGGTCCGTCGATCATGGCGGTCGCGTCGCCGTTCACCTCGACACCCCGCGGCACGGCGTACGAGATCCGGGTGCCGTTGGTGAACTCGATCAGCATCGGCAACAAATGGGAAATGAATTGGGGCTGCCCGGTGCCCGGCAGCGAGATCGCCCAGGTCGATTTCGGTGCATCCCGTTACGCCGACCCGAGCTCGCTCGCGATCAGGGTGACCGGCAACCGCCAGGTGCTGTGGGAGCTACCGGACAAGGACCTCCCCCTGCCCGCCAATGGCAGGCAGTACTCGGTGCCGTTGCCCGGCGGTCAGTGCAACGTGCACCTGGCGCTTTTCCAGAGCGAGGACCGGCGCCAGTACGAACGCGTCTGGTTCATCGATTATCCACGCGTGCTGGTGCGCGACCTCACCGCGCCGAGCGCCGCGGTGCGTCATCTGTCGGCGGGGGGGTTCAACGCGAACGCGCGGCCGCTGGCGAACGGTTGGTCCGTCGGCGACAACTTCGGCTCCGCCGCGGGGGGCCTGCAGCAGATCCACCTGGCGGGCCGTCGGTTGTGGTCGGGCTCTTCCGGCGTGGGCGATCACGCCATCACCGCCGATATCGGCGCGGTTGAGGACGGGGTTCATCAGTTGGTCGTGAGCGTGGCCGGCGACGGCACCGGCGGCGCCACGGCCACCGGCACGGTGCTGGTCGACCGCACCCCTCCCCGGGTGAGCACCGCCCCGCCCGGCCATTCCGGCGCCCTGCGCACGGTGAACCTCACCTGGGGCGCGACCGACGCCACCAGCGGGGTGGCCTCAACCAGGGTCGAGGTCGCCCAGGGTGACGGTTGGGTGACCCTGGCCGAGGGCAGCGTGGAGGCGCAGGACCGCGCGGTGAGCGTGCCGGCGAACGTCGCCGATGGGGCGCACGCATGGCGAGTGGTCGCCTCCGATCACGCCGGCAACGCGCGCACCGAGACCGGGGCGGGAGCGGTGATTGTGGACACCACCCCACCGAGTCTGGCGCTCACCGCGCCACAGGGGTGGACCACCACCGCTGCGCTCACCGCCCGGATCGACGACAATCTGGCCCATGAGCTCGGGTTGGGTGACGTGGATGTGGAGGTCAACGCCGCCGACGGGGGCCGCGACGACGGTCCCTGGGTGCGCGTGCTGAGCACCCGGCCGGAACCGGGCAGCACACCGTTGACGCCCGACGTGAGCGCGCTGGCCGATGGCGAGCACCTGCTGCGTGTGAGAGCCCACAACGGTGCGCCCTTCTCGGAGCGGTTGGTGACCCAGCAGACGGCCCTCCTGCGTCTGGACCGCAGCGGCCCACGTGTTGGCGCGGTGGCCTTCACCCCCGGCACCGACGGCACGCTGCGCGCCACCTGGACGGCCAACGACCCGCATTCGGGGGTCGCGCGGGCGGCGGTGCAGTGGTCCGACAACGGGGTGTGGCGCACGCTCGGTCAGGGCGAGGCCGGCGAGGGCGCCGACGGCCTGACGGTGGCGGCCACCCCGCTCGGCCGGGGCGAGCGGACCCTGCGCGTGGTGGTGAGCGACCACGCGGGGAACGAAACCGCGGCGGAGGGCGTTGTGACGGTCGACCGCGCCGGCGCGGTGACGGTGGCCGGCGTCGAGGAGCCCTCGGGTCTGGGCTCGACGGCCGGCGATCCGTGGTCGGCGCTGCGCGCGGCCCGGCTCGATGTCGCCGTTCCCGGGGCCCGGGTCGGACACTCCGCCGGCGGG
>DAOKZF010000198.1:2157-3505 GCA_035325785.1 Miltoncostaeaceae bacterium | reverse complement strand
CCCGCCGGGCGGGCGGGCCATACTGGGGGGATGCCCGACGACTACCTGCGCCGCATCCTCACGGCTCGCGTCTACGACGTGGCCCGCGAAAGCCCCCTCGATCCGGCCCCCGGTCTGAGCGACCGCCTGGGGCGGCCGGTGCTGCTCAAGCGCGAGGACGCCCAGGCGGTGTTCTCGTTCAAGCTGCGCGGCGCCTACAACCGCATGGCCTCCCTCAGCGCCGCCGACCGCCAACGCGGGGTGATCGCCGCCTCGGCCGGCAACCACGCCCAGGGCGTCGCCCTCGCCGCCGCCCGCCTGGGGTGCCGCGCGACGATCGTGATGCCGGTGACCACGCCGCGCGTGAAGGTGGATGCCGTGCGCGCGCTGGGCGGCGAATGGGTGAGCGTTGTCCTGACGGGCGACTCCTACTCGGACTCCCAGGCCCACGCCGACGAGCTGATGGGTGAGCGGGACCTGGTGTTCGTGCATCCGTTCGACGATCCGGACGTGATCGCCGGCCAGGGAACGGTGGGGATGGAGATCCTGCGCCAACACCAGGACCCGCTCGACGCGATCCTGGTGGCGGTCGGCGGCGGGGGACTGATCGGGGGGATCGCGGCCTACGTGAAGGCGGTGCGCCCCGAGGTGCGGGTGATCGGCGTGCAGTCGGTCGATTCCGACGCGATGGCGCGCTCGTTGGAGGCGGGGCGGCGCGTCGACCTGGAGGACGTCGGGCTGTTCTCGGACGGCACGGCCGTGAAGCGGGTCGGCGAGGAGACCTTTCGCCTGGCGCAACGGTACGTCGACGACATGGTGCGGGTCGACAACGACGCGATCTGCGCGGCGATCAAGGATGTCTTTCACGACACGCGCAGCATTCTGGAGCCGGCCGGCGCGCTCGCGGTTGCCGGCCTGCACGAGTGGGCCGGCCGGGAGGACACGGGCACCGGCGCGCTGGTGGCGGTCACCGGCGGGGCGGACAAGAACTTCGACCGCCTGCGGGTGGTGGCCGAGCGCGCCCAGGTGGGCGAGGCGCGCGAGGCGATCTTCGCGGTCACGATCCCCGAGGAACGCGGCGCCTTTCTGCGCTTCTGCGCCGCCCTGGACGGCCACTCGGTCACCGAGTTCAACTATCGGATCGCCGACGCACGGACCGCCCACCTGTTCGTGGGCCTGCAGGTGGCCGACCGGGCGGATGCCGTCGAGATGGCCGACACGCTGCGCCGCCAGGGCTTCCCCCTGCTGGACCTCACCGACGACGAACTGGCCAAACAGCACCTGCGCCACATGATCGGCGGGCGTTCCGAGCGGGCCGAGGACGAACTGATCTACCGGTTCGAGTTCCCCCAACCCCCGGGGGCGCTGC
>DAOKZF010000198.1:0-2147 GCA_035325785.1 Miltoncostaeaceae bacterium | reverse complement strand
GACCCCACCGAGGCGCACGTCTTCGTCGGCATCCAGACCTCGCGCGCCGACGAGGGGCAGGAACTGGCGCGCGCCTTCACCGAGGCCGGCTTCCGGACGGTGGACCTCACCGAGGACGAGCTGGGCAAGCTGCACCTGCGCCACATGGTCGGCGGCAACTCGCCGCTGGCGCGCAACGAGCGGCTGTACAGCTTCGAGTTCCCCGAGCGGCCGGGGGCGCTGATGCGTTTCCTGTCGAGCATGAGCCCGAACTGGAACATCTCGCTGTTCCACTACCGCTACGAGGGGGCCGGTTTCGGCCACGTGCTGGTGGGCCTGCAGGTGCCGCCGGAGGACACCCGCGCGCTGCGGGCGTTTCTGGCCACCCTCGGCTACCCCCACCGCGACGAGTCGGCCAACCCCGCCTACCGGCTGTTCCTCGGCGCCGGCACCTGAGATCCGCCGCGCGCGCCGGCGCCGGTCAGCCGGCGAGCGCCGCCCCAACCCACCAGCCGAGCCCGGCGAGAGCCGCCCCCGCGATCAGGGCGATGGCCAGGTTCGCCGCCGCCGCCCGGCGGCGGCCGGCCCGTTGCAGATGCACGGTGTCGAGCATCCAGGTGGAGAAGGTGCTGAACGCCCCCAGCGCCCCGACGCTCACGACCACCCGCGTCCCGCCCGCGAGGTCGAGTCCGTGCACGAGCCCGGCCAGCAGGGCCGCCGTGAGGTTCACGGCCATGGTCCCCCAGGGAAAGGCGCCCGATGCGCGCGCCGCGACCAGCGCTCCCACGTTGAGGCGCGCGAGCGCCCCCAGTCCACCGGCGAGGGCCACCCCGACCCACAGCGCCCCGCCGCTCACCGCGCGGTCCGCCCCGTGAGGGCCCGCACCAGACGCGCCGCCAACACCACCCCGGCCAGGCCGGCGACAATCGACGTCAACGGGTAGGCGACCGCGGTGGCCCAGCGACCGCTGTCGGCGAGGGTGAGCGCCTCGATCTGCATGGTCGAGAACGTGGTGAGGGCCCCGCAGAGGCCGGTGGCGAGCAGCGGCAGGCGGTAGACCGCCGGGGGGCGCCCCTCGGCCAGCCAGGCGGCGATCGCGCCGAGCGCCAGGGCGCCGAGCAGGTTCGCGATGAAGGTGGGCCAGGGCCAGCCGTTGGGCGCGGGAGGCAGCATTTCGCTCAGGCCGTAGCGCGCCAGCGCCCCGGTGCTCCCGCCGATGAACACCAGCAGGTGAATCGCGAGTGTGTGGCGGTGGTTCGCGGCGCGATGCAGTCGTCGATGCACCCGGCGAGGGAGGGTGGCGGTGCGCCTGTCGCCGCGGTCGACGGTCATCGCCCGGAAGGGTACGCCCGCGTCGCGTCCACCATGCCGGACGCACTCGCTACAGTCATTCCATGAGCGATTTCTTGGTGATGATCAACGGGGTGCCGGTGCCGGCGGGCGCGACGGCGCAGGTGGCGCTCGACCATGGACTGGTGGGCGGCGGCGGCGTGTTTGAGGGATTGCGCAGCTACCGCCGGCGACTGCGCGACCCGGCGGCGCACCTGGACCGGATGGAACGCTCGGCCGCCGGGGTGGGGCTGAGGTTTCCCCGGGCGCTGTTGGCCGAGGAGCTCACGCGCTTCGCGGGTCTCACCGGGGCCGAGGATGCGGCGATTCGGGCGATCCTCACCCGTTCGGGGCAGCGGATCCTGCGCGAGGAACCGTTGGCGAACCCGACGGGCCCGTGGCGGCTGGCGCCGGTCGAGCACCGCATCAGCCCCCTGTTGATCGGCGCGAAGACGCTCTCGTACGCCGCGAACATGCAGGCCGCCCGGGTGGCGGCGGCCGCCGGCGCGGATGCCCCGCTGCTGGTGCGCGCCGACGACCGCGCGGTGCTCGAGGGCCACATCTTCTCGGTCTGCTGGTTGGAGGGTGAGCGGGTGGTGTTTCCGACGCTCGCCACCGGCATCCTCGATTCCCTCACCCGCCGGCTGGTGATCGAGGCGGTCGAGGGGGGGCTCGAGCGCGACACGCCGCTGGACGACCTGGCCGATGCCGACGGCGCGCTGTGCCTGTCGACGGTGATCGAGAGCCGGCCGGTGAGCGAGATCCTCGGTGTGGGGACCTACGATCCGGCCTCGCGCCGGTTGGGCGAGGTGCGCGCCGCCCTGGCCGAGATCACCCGC
>DAOKZF010000197.1:642-3553 GCA_035325785.1 Miltoncostaeaceae bacterium | reverse complement strand
ATGGGGTTGGACGGGTTGCGCACGCTGGCCACCACCCTGCGGGAGGAACCGTGATCGACGCGCTCAGGAGCCGCCGGATGGTGGTCTGCTGCGGCGCCGGCGGCGTGGGGAAAACCACCATGTCGGCGGCGATCGGCCTGGCCCTGGCACGCCGCGGCGCCAGGGTCGCCGTGATCACGATCGACCCGGCCCGCCGCTTGGCCACCGCCCTGGGGATGGCCGATCTGCACGACGAACCGCAGCGGGTCATGCACCCGACGGTCGGTTCCGGCGAGCTGTGGGCGCTGCAGTTGGACGCGAAGGCCACCTTCGACCGGCTGGTGGCGCGCCACGCTCCCGACGATACGGCGCGCGAGCGGATCATCGACAACCGCATCTACCGTCACCTGTCGGGAGCCGTCGCCGGGTCGCAGGAGTACATGGCGGTCGAACGGCTGCACGAGTTGGTGGACGAGGGCCGTTTCGACCGGATCGTGCTGGACACGCCGCCGGCCCAGAACGCCCTGGATTTCCTGGACGCACCTCAGAGAATCACGCGCTTCATCGAGGGCAAGGCGCTGCGCCTGCTGGTACGCCCGGGGATGGCCACCGCCGGCGCCGGTTGGCGGATGCTGCACCTGGGATCAAGCGCCGTCCTGTCGGTGCTGGAGCGCATCACCGGCGGTCAGATGTTGCGCGATGTCTCGGAGTTCCTCGCCGGATTCGACGGCATGTACCAGGGGTTCGCCGATCGGGCGCAGGCCGTGCGCACGCTCTTGACCTCGCCCGAATCGGCCTTCGTGATCGTCAGCGCGCCGGGCACCGCGCCGACCCGCCAGGCGATCGCATTGGGCAAACGCCTGGACGAGGACCGGTTGCCGCTGGTCGGCTTGGTCCTGAACCGCGTGCACCCGCTGCCGCGCGGGGGCGCCCCCGGACCGCTCCCGCTGCGGGAGGCCCTGGCTCGGGCTGGGGTCCGGGATGAGCAGGACCTGGCGGGGCGCATGGCGCGCACGGTGGCCGACGCCCAACTGGTCGCCCTGCGCGATCTGGACGCACGCGAGGCGTTGCGCGCCGGGCTGGAGACCCTGCCGTTCACCACGGTCCCCTCCCTGAACAGCGAGCCGACCGATCTGGACGGGTTGGCGGCGATCGCCGCGGCCCTGGGGGGCTGAGCGCCGCGCGGGGCCCGGCGCGGACCAAACGTTCGCAGCGATTGTTACGATCTGTGGCAATGGACACCGCCGCATCCGTCCCCACGCCGTCGACCGCCGCACGGGATCCGTTCGGTCTCGACGAGATGCGCGCGCAGATCGCCGCCGGGACGAAGCTCACGGGCCAGTTCGCGCTGCGCTTTCTGCGCGCCGTGCACAGCGAGGACCCGCTGGCGACCGAGGAGTCGCTGGCGAGCCTCCCCGGCGTGCGCGGCGTTCACCTGTACGACAGCCTGGTGTCCTGGGCCCCGGTTCAGGCGGGCGAGCGGGTGCTGGATATCGGCTGCGGTTCGGGGGGCGCCACCCGCTCGGCCGCGCGCGCCGTGGGCCCCGACGGGAACGTGCTCGGGGTCGACCTCAACGAGGCCTGCCTCGATGCCGCCCGCGAGCGCACCCCGGATGACCTGAGGGTCCGCTACCGCCGGGGCGATGCGCGGGCCCTGACCTTCGTCGAGGACCGCAGCCAGGATTGCGTGATCGCGAGCATGATGCTCGACGAGCTCGAGGACATCCGCCCGGTGCTCGACGAGGTGTTCCGCGTGCTGCGCCCCGGCGGGCGGTTCGTCGCGAGCGTCGCGGCCTTCGACAGCTGGCGCCCGATGGACGTGGCCTTCATGGGGGCGGTGCTCTCGGTGGTGGGTGAGCGCGCCCCGGGAGCCCTGGCCGGGCGGGCGGTCCGGGCGGGAATTCCGCTCGATATCCCCGATCGGCGGGCATTCGCCGCCTCCGGCCTCGCGACCGTTGAGCAGCAGGACGTTCAGCTGGCGGGCATGTTCGAGAACGAGGAGGACGCGTGGCGTCTGTTCTCGCGCTCCCGGGTGGCCAAGGTGCTGGACGCCGAGGGGCAGGAACAGTTGCGGGCCAAGCTGCGCCGACGGACTCCGCATAACCTGTACGTGCCGATCCGCTTCATGCGGACCCGCCGCCCCGGCTAGTTCAGGCCGGCCCTCTCGCGGCCACGGTGCGCGAGCGGATCGGTGAGCCACCGACTCCCGTAGGCGCGCATCGCCTCCACGATCGGAATCAGATCGTTGCCCTTCTCGGTCAGCACGTACTCCACCCGCGGAGGCACGCCCGGATATTCGTGGCGTTCCACCACGCCCTCCTCCTCCAGCGCTCTCAGGCGTACGGAGAGGGTGCGGGAGCTGATGCCCACCAATGACCGCTGCAATTCGCTGAAACGCGAGCGGCCGGCGGCGAGGTCGCGCAGCACCAGCAGCGTCCACTTGCCCGCGACAATCTCGGCGGTTGCCCCGACCGGACAGCAATCGTCCCATCGGTCGTCTGCCAGCAGAAAACCCGACATCGAACCGAAGATAGCACCCATGGCGCACGCGATTCGTTCCCGACGCGCATCCGGTGACCGTGGGCGTGCGGCGGTCGCCACGATGCGCGCGGATCGCTAACGTGCTGCGGACATGTCCGACGCCTCTCCGTCCTCCTCCCCCGCCCCCGGCGAACCCGGTCGATCCCACCGGCCGTTGCGCCCGATCCGTCTGGTGGCGGTGGCGCTGATCGGACTGGCGGCGGTCGTGGTGGCGATCGCGTGGGCGGCGGCCCTCGACAATCCGGTGGGCGCCGGCGCCCGTGACCCGCAGGCCAACATGCCCGAGGTGATCGGCAACCCCGGATCGGACACCACCGACACCGACACCGCGAGGCAACCCTCACTGCCTCCGCTGGCGTTGATGAGGAACCGCCAGCTGCCCGCCCGACTG
>DAOKZF010000197.1:0-632 GCA_035325785.1 Miltoncostaeaceae bacterium | reverse complement strand
CCCGGCCTGCGTCCGCTGCGCGGCCGGGCCCCGCTGCGCGGGTGCCGGGCTCGGGCGACGAACGCGCGATCCGCCGATGCCTACGTGGATCTCGCCTACGTTGTGCAGTCTCTCGGCCAACCCGCTCTGGCGGCGGCCGCCTACCGCAAGGCCTTGGCGCACGAGCCCGGCAATCTGGAGGCCCGGATCGGGCTGCTGTTGGTGCCCGCGGCGGGCGGTGATTCGACGGCCCTGCAACGCGCCGACAGGGCCCTGGCCGCCCTGGAGCGCCGTTTCCCCAACGAACAGTTGCCGGCGTTCAACCGGGCGTGGTTGGCCCTGTATCGGTCCGATGCCCCCACCGCCCGGGCGGGCTTCGAACGCGCATTGGCCCTTGACGCGAACACGCCTCTGGGGCGGATCGCCCAACGCCTGCTCAGCGCCGCGGCGGCCTCGGCCCCCGGCACGGGGATGGCGCCCACCCCCTGAGCGCGCGCCGTCGCGGTGGGCGCGGCGGCTTCACAACCTGAGAGCCACCGCTTAACGACCGCTTAAGGGCGCGCTGAGAGGCTGACCCGGCAGCGCACCGAAAGCGGTGATGCGACCATCGCACCACCGCTCACGTTCGCACCGCGACCGGCCGATGACCTCGT
>DAOKZF010000196.1:0-3600 GCA_035325785.1 Miltoncostaeaceae bacterium | reverse complement strand
CGCTGACCCGCCGCGGCGGGCGGTGGGTGGGGCGCTGCCCCTTCCACGAGGAGCGCACCCCGTCGTTCGGCCTGCTGCCGGATGGCCACCGGTACTACTGCTTCGGCTGCGGCGCGACCGGCGACGCGATCGACTGGATGCGCGAGCAGGAGGGGGCGGCGAGTTTCGCGGATGCGGTGGTCGCGCTGGCCGAGCGGGTCGGCGTGCCCCTGTCGTACGCCTCCGAGAGCGCGGCCGAGCGGGCCGCCCGGGCGAACCGGGAACGGCGCGACGAGCTGTTGGAGCGGGCCGCGCGCTTCTACGAGCACTACCTGTGGCAGTCGGCCGAGGCGGCTCCCGCACGCCAATACCTGCGCGAACGGGCCATTCCCGACGAGTTGGTGCGCCGCTACCGGATCGGCTTCTCCCCCGGCGACGGGGATCGCCTGAGCGAGTCGGCGCTGGCCCGCGGGTTCACGCGCGCCCACCTGATCGACGCCGGCCTTTCGCGCGCCCACGGTGCCCGCGTGGGCGACTTCTTTCGCGGGCGGATCATGTTCCCGATCGCCGACGCGCGGGGACGGGTGCAGGGGTTCGGCGCACGCACCCTCGATCCGAACGAGCGGGCCAAGTACGTCAACTCCCCCGAGGGCCCGCAGTTCCACAAACGACATCTGCTGTACGGGCTCGATCACGCCCGCCCCGCCGCCGCCAAACAGGGATGGTTGGTGGTGGCCGAGGGCTACACCGACGTGCTGGCGCTGGTCGCGTCGGGCGTCGACGCCGCGGTGGCCTGCATGGGCACCTCGCTCACGCCCGAGCAGCTGCGGCTGGTTACCCGCTGGGTGGGCGAGGTGCGGGTCTGTTTCGATGCCGACGGGGCGGGTCAGAGGGCGGCGCGCCGCACCGTGGAGGCGGCGCGCGGCATCCCGGTGAGCCTGTCGGCCGTGGGGCTGCCCGTGGGGAAGGACCCCGGGGATCTGATCGGCTCCGAGGAGGGCCGCCACCAGCTCGCCTCGGCCGTGGCGCACGCGGAGCCTTTGCTAACTTCTCTGATTCGCCTGCGTGCCGCCGAGGCGGGGCACGCTCCGCGGGAGCGGGAACGTGCTCTGGACGACATCGTCGCGCTGCTGCGCACCGTGTCGGACGGGTCACTGGAAAAGGACGAGGGGGTGCGCGTGGCCAGCGGTCTGCTCCAGCTCTCACAGGGGGCCGAGGCCCGGCTGCGCCAGGACATCAGCCGGGTTGACGCACGCGGCCGGCGCGACGCCGATCGGGCGCCGGCGGGGCCGAGGTTGCCGGGGGCCGCCGGAGCGCAGGAGATCCGGGAGCGGCGGCTGCTGGCGATGGCGCTCGCCCTGGGCGCGCAGGCCGACCCGTATCTGACCGACCTCCCGGCGCAGGCGCTTGTGGTGCCCGAGCACCGCCGGGCGCTCGACCTGCTGCGCGCCGGCGAGCGCGACCCCCAGCGGTGGCCGGACGATCTGCGCCCCCTGGCCAGCGCCCTCGAGGTCGAGGCCGCCCTGGGGCGGGCCACCACCGATGAACTGCGCGAGGCGATCTACCGGCTGCAGTTGCCGGTGCTGCGCCGCCGGGCCACGGAGCTGCGCGAGGCCGGCGACGAACGCGGCAGCCTGGACGCGCTGGAACTCGCCCGGCGGGTCGAGGCGGCCCTGCGAGGAGCGGAGTGAGACGCCTGCCCTCATACGAACCCGGGCGTCGGCGACCTGGGGGCCGGCGGTGACCGACCGGTCGCTGATCGGCCTCGACGAGGTGCGGGCGCTGCTGGATGAGGGGCGCGAGGTCGGGGGCGTGCCGCTCACCCGGGTCGCGGAGGTGGTCGACGCCGCCGGGCTCACCGAGACCCAACAGGAGAGCCTGCTGGGGGTGTTGTCCGAGCTGGGCATCGAGATCCTCGACGGCGAGCTTGCGCCTCCCGGCACCGGCCAGGTGCACCTCGATCTGACCGTCGGGCAGGGCACCGGCGACCCGATGCGGGCCTACCTGCGCGAGATCGGCAAGGTGCCGCTGCTCACCGCCGCCGAGGAGGTCTCGCTGGCCCGGCGGATCGAATGCAACGACCTCGACGCCAAGGCTGCCCTGATCGAGGCGAACCTGCGTCTGGTGGTGTCGGTCGCCAAGCGATACGCCGGCCGGGGGATGCCCCTGCTCGATCTGGTCCAAGAGGGCAATCTGGGGCTGATCCGGGCGGTGGAGCGCTTCGACTACCGCAAGGGCTACAAGTTCTCCACCTACGCCACCTGGTGGATCCGCCAGGCGATCTCCCGGGCGATCGCCGACCAGGCCCGCACGATCCGCGTTCCGGTGCACATGGTCGAGACGATCAACCGACTCTCGCGGGTGCACCGCCAGTTGCTGCAGGCACTCGGCCGGGAGCCGACCGTGCCGGAACTGGCGGAGGAACTCGATCTCACCCCCGAACGGGTGCGGGAGGTCCAGAAGATCGCGGTCGAGCCGGTGTCGCTGGAGACTCCGGTGGGGGAGGATGATGGCTCGGAGTTTGGCGATCTGGTCGAGGACCAGTCGGTGCCCGCCCCGCCGGACGTGGTCGCCGAGAGCATGCGCACCCAGGACATTCAGGCGGCGCTCGCTCAGCTGACCGAGCGAGAGCGCAAGGTCTTGGAGCTGCGCTTCGGGCTGGGCGGAGAGGATCCGCGCACGCTCGAGGAGGTCGGGCGCCGGTTTGGTGTCACCCGCGAACGTATCCGGCAGATCGAGGCGCGCAGCCTCGCCAAGCTACAGATGCAGCGGGCCAACGCGCGCCTGCGCGAGTTCCTGGACTGATCGCGGCTCGGCGGCCGCGCGTTCAGGCGCGCCCGGCCGGCGGATCGATCAGGGCGGCGGCCTCGGCCCGTCGGGTCCGTCCATCCACCGTCACCGCGCTGCGCGCGCGCAGCACCAGCTGGCCATCCGCGGCGGCCGGCAGGCGAGGCGCGGGACCGATCCATCTGAGCGTGGGTGGGGTACCCAGAAGGGCGGCCCGGTGGGCCCACACCAGCAAACGGGCGAGGGCGAGCGCCCCGGCGCTGACCGCGTGGGGGCGACCACGGCCGGTGACATAGGCGCGATGGGCGGCCAGGCAGGCGGCCAACGACAGCCCATCGGGTTCTCCCTCGTGGTCGAGGTCGAGCGCGATCAGCACGCCGTCCGGCTCACCGGCCTCGGCCGGAGCGAGGGCCGGGGCGAGCGAGGCGATCTGACCGGCCACGCCCACTCCGATCGCCTCGCCACCCACGCGCAGTTCCTGGTCGAGCGCCGCAACGGATTCGGCGAGTCGGTCGGTCAGACTCAGCGACACCGGTGCGGCGCTCGACGGGGGAGGAGAATGCCGCTCAGGCGGCGGGGGCCGACTCCGTCTCGCTGGGCGACACCTCGGTGAACACGAACTCGTCGGGCTCGCCCCCGAAGCGGTCCTTCACCAGCCAGTAGGCGACGGCGGCGAGAGCCAGCAGCACCATAAGCTTCTTCATCGTCAACGCGTCCTCATGCTCGGGGATTCCACGGCGACACCGTAGCGCATCCGACGCGCGCTCTCAGGGGGCGAACGTCAGCACGACCTTCCCGACGGTGGCGTTCGTCTCGAGCAGCCGGTGGGCCTCG
>DAOKZF010000195.1:553-3636 GCA_035325785.1 Miltoncostaeaceae bacterium | reverse complement strand
GACGAACGCCGGTGGACGCGCGCGACTGGGACGAACGCTACGCCGCCACCGACCGGCTCTGGTCGAGCGGTCCCAACGAAACCGTGCGTGCGCTGCTGTGGGACGAGCCGCCCGGGCGGGCGCTCGATCTGGCCTGCGGCGAGGGGCGCAACGCCCTCTGGCTGGCCGAGCGGGGGTGGGATGTTCTGGGGGTCGACTTCTCGCAGGTGGCGGTCGACCGGGCGAGCGGGCTGGCGAGCGAACGGGGCCTCGCCGCGCGCTTCGAGCGGGGTGATCTGACCGAATGGACCCCGGCCCGGGCCGACCGCGACCTGGTGTTGTTCGCCTACCTCCAGGTTCCGGACGAGTTGCGCCGACGCGCCCTCACGGCCGGGGCGACCGCCCTGGCTCCCGGCGGACGGCTGATCTGGCTCGCCCACGACATCGACAACCTCACCCGCGGATACGGCGGCCCGCAGCAGCCGGCGGTGCTCAGCACCCCCGAGGCGATCGTCGACGCGTTGGCGGGGTTGGAGATCGAACGCGCCGAGCGCATCACCCGCACCGTCACCACCGACGCCGGCCCGCGCGAGGCGATCGACACCCTGGTGATCGGCCATCGGCCCACCTGAGCGACCCGGCGCGCGTTCGGCGGTCGCCTACCGCTCGTCGGCCAGATCCTCGGCCAACGCCAACAGCAGACGCACCCCGAAACCCGAGCCGCCGACCCCGGAGGGCATCGCCGTGCCGGCGATATCCAGGTGGCACCAGGGCAGACCCTCGGTGAAGTGCTGCAGGAAATGTGCCGCGTAGATCGTTCCCGCCAGGCGCTTCTTGGCCGTGTTCACCACGTCGGCCACCCGCGACTCGATCAGCTTCTCGAAGTCGCGGTGCAGCGGCAGCGGCCAACACAGATCGCCGGTCGCATCGCCCGCGGCCCGCACCCTGGCGTTCCACGCCTCATCAGCGCCCATCAGGTCGGCGTAGGTCTCGCCCAGGGCCACCAGCACCGCGCCGGTGAGGGTGGCCAGGTCGACCAGGCGCGTGGCGCCGTTGCGGGCGGCCCAGGTCAGTCCGTCGGCCAGGATCAGACGCCCTTCGGCGTCGGTGTTGGTGATCTCGATCGTGGTGCCGTTCAGCGCCGTGCCCACATCGCCCGGTTTCACCGCCCGCCCGCCGGGCATGTTCTCGGTGCTCGGCACCACGCACAGCACCTCCACCGGCACGTTGAGGGCCGCGATCAGGGCGGTGCCCTCCAGGGCGGCCGCCGCGCCGCCCATGTCCATCTTCATCTCCTCCATCCCGGCGGACGGCTTGATCGAGATGCCGCCGGAGTCGAAGGTGACGCCCTTGCCCACGATGCCCAGCACCTCATCGCTCACCCGTCGCTCAGGGCGGTGGCGCAGCACGATCAACGCCGGCGGCTCGGATGAACCCTGAGCGACCGCGAGCAGGGCGCCCGCCCCCAGCGCCTCCAACTCCTCCCGGCCGAGCCCCTCGCAGGTGAGGGTGGGAAAGCGCTCGGCCAGGGCGCGCGCGTGGTCGGCGAGCGCGGTGGGGGTGAGGTGATTCCCGGGGGTGTTCACCAGATCGCGGGCCGCGTCGACCCGCTCGATCACCGCTCCGATGCGCTCCAGCAGCGCGCCGTCGGCGCCCGCCACCCGCACCTCGGCCGCGGCCGCCGGCTTCGGCTCGCCGACGAACCGCTGAAAACGGTAGGTGCCAAAGGCCAGCCCCTCCAGGAAGGCGGCCAGCAGATCCTCATCCTGCGGCGCATCGGCCACCGCCACTCGGGTGGCCTTGGCGGCCGTCGCCTGCGTCGCGCCGGCCCGTCCGGCGCGGTACCACTCATCGCGCCCACCCGGGCCCACCCCGACCACCGCCGCCGCGCGCGCCCGGCGGGACGAGGGCAGGGGAAAGAGCGCCGCCGCGTCGGCCGTCCCCTCCAATGTGCCGGCCTCGACCGCGCGTCCCAGGGCACCGCCCACGGCCGCGTCGAGTGCCGTCAACGTGCCCTCGGGCGCGGTGAGCCCGGCGGGGGTGGCCGGCACAAGCAGGAGATCCGCCTCCAGATCCAGCGGATCGGCGGCGGGGGCGACGCTCAGAATCATCGGGACCTCCATCGGATGAGCCCGCGCAGACTACGCTGTGATCCGCCCGCCACCGCCCGTACAGGAGCACCCATGCCGGTCGAAATGGAACGCCACGAGGGCGTCGCCCTGCTCACCCTCAACCGTCCCGACGTGCTCAACGCCCTCTCGCCGGACATGCTCGACGACCTCGAGTTCCTGCTCGACCAGATCGAGAAGCGCTCCGAGCTGCGCTGCGTGGTGATCACCGGCGCCGGCGACCGGGCCTTCACCGCGGGAGCCGACATCCGCCACATGCGCGAGGCCACCCCGCTGCAGGCGCGCGACTACGCCCGGCGCGGGCACGACATCACCGGGCGCATCGAATCGTTCCCCAAACCGGTGATCGCCGCGGTGAACGGCTACGCCCTGGGCGGCGGCTGCGAGCTGTCGCTGGCCTGCGACATCCGCCTGGCCTCTGAACGGGCGCGCTTCGGCCTGCCCGAGGTCAACCTGGGCATCCTCCCCGGCTGGGGTGGCACCCAGCGCATGGCGCGCGCCACCTCCCCCGGCTTCGCCAAGGAGATGATCTTCACCGGTCGCCAGGTGGACGCCCCCGAGGCCCACGCCGCCGGCCTGGTGAACCACGTCCACCCGCACGACGAGCTGCTGGCCAAGGCGCTGGAGCTGGCGGGCGAGATCGCCACCAAGCCACCGTGGGCGCTCGCCGCCGCCAAGGAGGTGGTCAACCTGGCCCTCGACGGGGACCTCAGCGGCCACCTCGCCCGCGAGCTCGACGCGTTCGCCCTGGCCTTCACCACCGAGGACCAACGCGAGGGGATGGCCGCCTTCTTCGAGAAGCGCCCCGCGCGCTTCCAGGGGCGCTGAGCCCCAGCGCGCAGGGGATCGCGCCGTCGATCGAACGCGTCCGGCGTCTCGCAGCCGACTATCAGCGGGTCAGCGCCGAGCCGGTCGGCCCCGCGTTCGAGATCATCGCGACCGTCGCATCGTCGGAACCGGGCGAGGGCTCCAACT
>DAOKZF010000195.1:0-543 GCA_035325785.1 Miltoncostaeaceae bacterium | reverse complement strand
CGGGTTAGGGTTACCGGCCGACTCGCCCCCGGCCGCAGGTGGGTCGTGGTGCGTCCGCACACAGGTGTGTGATCGGCGGGTGAGGCCGCACGAATCACCGAGGTGCCCGCGCGGCGCCCGGCGATCGGCCGCGGTACGACCCGAACATGAGGCAGCTCAGCAGGGGGATTGATGAAAATCGCGGTCTGTGTCAAGGAGGTGCCGGACGCCGGCCCTTCGCGACGGATCGATCCGGGCACCAAGCGCATGGACCGCTCGGGCGACCGGTCGCTCAACACCTTCGACCTTCACGCCGTCGAAGAGGCGCTGCGCCTGAAGGAGGGCGCCGGCGAGGGTGAGGTCGTGCTGGTCTCCATGGGTACGCCCAAGGCCCTCGACTCGATCCGCAAGGCGCTCGGCATGGGTGCCGACCGCGCGGTGCTCGTCTCCGACGAGGCGGCCGCCGGCTCCGACCTGATCGGCACCAGCAAGGTGCTGGCCGCCGCCATCTCGGCCGAGTCCCCCGACCTGGTGCTGTTCGGCCAACAGGCCTCCGACGGCGAC
>DAOKZF010000194.1:0-3643 GCA_035325785.1 Miltoncostaeaceae bacterium | reverse complement strand
GGAGCAGGGCTTTCTCAGCATCCCCGAGGTCGCCCGTTCGGTCGAGGGGGTGTCCCTCGACCAGGACGCCGCCGAGGGCCTCTACCAGCACCTTGACGAACTCGGGATCGAGCTGGTGGAAGAGGACGAAGCGAATGCGCGCCAGGCGAAGCTGGCCGACGAGGCCGACCGGCCGTCGCGCAAGCTGAATCTGAAGGCCGAGGCCAGCACCGACTCGCTCCAGTTGTTCCTGCGCGACATCGGCCGCATCCCGCTGCTGACCGCCAAGCAGGAGGTCGAACTGGCCAAGCTGATCGAGCTGGGCGACCTGGATGCCAAGCAGAAGATGGTCGAATCTAACCTTCGCCTGGTCGTGTCGATCGCCAAGAACTACCGTAATCAGGGGCTCGCGTTCCTCGATCTGATCCAGGAGGGCACGATCGGCCTGGTGCGGGCCGCGGAGAAGTTCGACTACCGCAAGGGCTTCAAGTTTTCGACCTACGCCACCTGGTGGATCCGTCAGGCGGTGGCGCGCGCGATCGCCGACAAGGGCCGCACGATCCGCATGCCGGTGCACGTGGTCGAGAAGCTGAACAAGATCAACCGCGCCGAGCGCAAGCTGGTCGCCGAGTTGGGACGCGAACCAAGCATCGAGGAGATCGCCGCGGCGATCAAGATCCCCGAGAAGGACATCGAGGCGATCAAGCGGGCCGCTCAGACGCCGGTGTCGCTCGAGAAGCCGGTTGGCGACGACGAGGAATCCGAGTTCGGGCAGTTCCTGGCGGACGAGAAGGCTCCCGCGCCGGACGACGCCGCCGAGACCGTGCTGCGCAACGAGGCCCTTCAGGAGGTCCTCGATACCCTCAGCTACCGGGAACGACGGGTGCTGGAGTTGCGCTACGGGTTGGGCGGCGAGCATCCGCGGACGCTCGACGAGGTCGGACGGACCTTCAACGTGACGCGTGAACGGATCCGCCAGATCGAGAACCAGTCGCTGCAGAAGCTGGCCGGCCTGGCCGAGGCCCAGCGGCTGCGCGACGTCGCCTGACCGGCCGCCGGTTTCACCCCGGCCGGCGAACCACCGCGCGGGCGCGGATCTCACCCGAGATCTGTGCCCGCGCGTCGTTCGCGAGTAGGCTCGAGCCATGGGTGACACCCGCCACGACGACGAGGACGACGACTGGCCACCACCGGTCCGCGATCCCGAGCAGCTGGAGCACATGCGCCGGGAGATCAACCGCACGGTGCGCGAAGCGAACCGGCGGGTCCTGCGGTGGGTCTACTTCGGCCTTGCGGTCCTGACGATCCTGGTGATCGTGCTCGCCCTCACGCGCTGAGAACGCCCCGGGGCACGCCCGGATCGCTCACAGCTCGTCATCGTGGTCCGCGTAGCGACGCACCGGGCGACCCGGCGGCTGCGTCGACGGTTCCAGATCGGGTGTCTCCGGCAGCGGCAGCGTCACCGGAGCCCCCTGCTCGATGCGAATGCACACCTCGTGATGCAGCACCTCGAGCGGGTTGCCGCTCATCACCTCGTAGCGCGCCTGCTGCGGGGTGATCTCAATCCGCAGGCGCCGGCCGCGGTACACCATGCGGAAACACAGGCGCGAGATCTGCTCCGGCAGCCGTGGGGCGAATTGCAACACCGCGCAGTAGTCGTGCAGCCCGCCGAACCCGGCGACCGCCACCAACCAGACGCCCGACAGCGAGGCGATGTGCAGCCCCTCAACGGTGTTGTGCGCCAGGTCGCGCAGGTCGATCAGCGCCGTTTCGCGGAAGTAGTCGTAGGCCAATTCCACATGCCCGACCTCCGCCGCCACGATCGCCTGAATGCAGGCCGACAGCGACGAGTCGCGCACCGTGATCGCCTCGTAGTACTCGAAGTCTCGGCGCTTCTGTTCGGCGCTGAAGCGATCGCCGCAGGCGTAGAGCGCGAACACCAGATCGGCCTGCTTAACCACCTGGCTCGAGTAAAGCAACACGTAGGGGTAGTGCAGCAGCAGCGGGTAGTGGTCGGACGGGGTGTTCGCGAAATCCCAGCGCCGGTAACGGGTGAACCCGCCGGCCTGGGCGGTCACACCCAGCGTGTCGTCGTAGGGCACCGCGATCGCGTCGGCGGCGGAGCGCCAGCGTTCGATCTCCGGGCCCGTCACCTCCAACTCGGCCGCCCGATGCGGATGGCGCCGACAGACATCGGCCGCCACGGTCAGGTTCCGCGCAGCCATGAGGTTGGTGAACACGTTGTTGTCGGCCACCGCGGAGTACTCGTCGGGGCCGGTGACCCCGTCGATGCGAAAGCGCCCCTCCGCATCGTGGTGGCCGAGCGAATACCAGAGCCGGGCGGTTTCGACCAGCAGGTCCAATCCCGGACCGCGCTCGAAGGCCACGTCGTTGGTGGCGGCCACATAGCGGCGCACCGCGTCGGCCACGTCGGCGTTGATGTGGAAGGCGGCGGTCCCGGCCGGCCAGTAGCCGGAGCACTCCTCCCCCCGAATCGTCCGCCAGGGGAAACTCGCCCCCTCCAGACTCAGCTCGCGCGCGCGGTCGCGGGCCAGGTCGAGGGTGGAATGGCGCCACAGCAGCGCATCGCGCACGGCCTCCGGGGCGGTGTAGGTGAGCGCCGGGAGGGTGTAGGTCTCCATGTCCCAGAACGTGTGGCCGTCGTAGCCACGCCCGGTGAGCCCCTTCGCCGGGATCGCCCGTTTCTCGGCCCGCGCACCCGCCTGCAGAACCTGGAAAAGACCGAACCGAACCGCCTGCTGCAGCTGGGGGTCACCGTCAACTTCAACGTCAGCCCGCTCCCACATATCGTCCAGATAGGCGCGTTGAGAGCGACACAGCCCGTCCCAGCCGGTGCGCTTGGCCGCCGACAGCGCCGCGTCGACCTGATCGCGCAGGGCCGGCATCGAACGCGAGCTCGACCAGCCGTAGGCGAGGAACTTGATCACCTGCAGGCTCTGGCCCGGGGCCAACTCGGTGCTCACCGTGACGCGCGCCAGATCCGGCTCCGACTCGGACTCGGTGATCGTGCCCTCGGGCCCCTGGACGATGTGTTCCAGGGCCGCGGACAACCGCAGGCCACTGACGCGAGTGCGGTGCCCCAGCCCCACCTCCAGTCCGCTCGCGCGGTGGTGCTCGCTGACCAACGGGGCCCGCAGCGCGGCGGCGGAGCGCGGATCGAGCGAGTCCGTCACGAAGGGCTCGTTCGCCACCAGGGTGGACTGAACCACGATGCGCGCCGAGCGCCCGAGGGTCTCCACCTCGTAGTTGATCGCCGCCACCGCGCGCTGCACGAACGACACCAGCCGGGTCGAGCAGATGCGCACCGCCTGACCGCCCGGGGACTCCCAGACCACCTCGCGACGCAGCACGCCGGCGCGCAGGTCGAGGGTGCGCTCATGGCGCAGGAGGGTGCCCTGGCGGATGTCGAACGGTTCGTCGTCGACCAACAGGCGGATCAGCTTCCCGTTGGTGATGTCGATCAGGGTCTGACCGTGCTCGGGGTAGCCGTAGCCGCGTTCGGCGTACGGAAGGGGCATCGCCTCGAAGAAGCCGTTTAGGTAGCTGCCGGGGATCTCGTGGGGCTCGCCCTCATCGAGGTTCCCCCGCAGACCGATATGCCCGTTGGACAGCGCGAACAGCGACTCGGTCTGGCCGAGCAGGT
>DAOKZF010000193.1:0-3695 GCA_035325785.1 Miltoncostaeaceae bacterium | reverse complement strand
CGGGGACCGCGGGGGGGGGGGCCCCCGTCGCCGCCCCCCCCCCCCCCCCCGCCGACGTGCCCCCGCCCCCCAACATGCCCGCGCCCGCCGACCCGTCACCCACACCACCCGCGGGCGACGCGCACCCCGCGCCGGACGACGATCGGCCCGCGTCCCCCCCTGCGCCGCCACCGCCGGGACCGGTGAGCGGCGATCAGCCGGCACCCGGGCTCCCGCCGAGCCCACCCCCGCCTCCCCCACCGCCACCGCCGTCCGGGGCCTCGAGCGCGCCGCGCGTGCCGACCCCCTCGACGATCGAGCGCATCAAGTTGCGCCGCTCGGTCAACCGGGCGTTCCTGCTGGCCGGTGCGGCCGTGATCGCGGCGCTGGTGGTGCTCGTCCTGGCCCTGGGAGGCGTGTTCAGCCGCGGCTCGGATTCCGTGGACATTCCCGAGATCGTCGCGCGCGCCAAGGCGTCGACGGTGATGGTGATCTCCAAGGTCGACGACGAACCGCAGGGCAGCGGCACCGGCTGGGTGTACGACGCCGGCCGCGGCCTGATCGTCACCAACGCTCACGTCGTGAACGGCGGCCAGACCTACAGCGTCCGACTGGAAAGCGGCGAGCGCCCAGTGGATGTCGTCGGGGTGGCGGTGTGCGATGACCTCGCCCTGTTGCGGGTCGCCGACACCGGCGCGAGCCTGCCGCCGCAACTGGCGGACGGACAGGATCGGGTGAAGCAGGGGCAGCGGGTGATCGCGTTGGGCTTCCCGGCCAGCGCCTCCGAGGCCGGCAACCTCACGGCCACCGAGGGCATCGTGTCGGTGGTGCGCACGCGCTTTGACCTGGCGTCGATCGACGTCCCCCGGTATCCGAACGTCATCCAGACCGACGCGGTGATCAACCCGGGCAACTCCGGCGGCCCGCTGGTCGACACCGACGGACGCTTGGTGGGGGTCAACTCGGCCGGCATCACGCTGCTGGGCGGGAGGACGATCCAGGGTCAGGGTTATGCGGTGGGGGTCGACCGGGGGAAGGAGGTCATCCCCACCCTGGCCACGGGTGTCTCCGCCGGCTGGAGCGGGCTGGGATTCGACTACATTCCCGACCCGGAGGAGGTCTCGGGTGACCTGAACGATGCCGGCCTGCCGATCGAGCCGGGTCTGCTGGTGACCAGTGCGGTGGAGGGGAGCCCCGCCGCGCAGGTCGGCTTCGGCCGGGGACCGGTGCTGATCACCGCGGTTAACGGTCGCCAGATGGACGGTTCGCTGCCGGCGTTCTGCGAGGCGCTCGGCGATCCCGGCACCGCATCGGAGGCCACCTACACCGTCTACGAGTCCGGCGACACCGCCCCCAAAGATGTCACCGTCGCGGTCGCCGGACGGTAGGGGTGACACCGGTCCCATACCGCCGTCGGCCGGTTCCGTGGATCAGTGCCGGTTTGTCAGACTGGGCCGGTGAGGAAACGGAGCCGGGCCGGCTCCCGGCAGGCGCCCCGGGGCGGGCGCACAGGAGCGCGCAATGAGTGACATCGGACATGTCGCGTTGGGGTCATGGAGCGGGGGGCGCTTCATGCACTTCGGCGAGGAGATCGACGAGGGCCGCTACGAGGCGCTGCTGCGCCCGGATGCGGATATCCACACGGTGGTGACCGCCGACGCCTACGGCGCCGGGGCGGCCGACAGCCTGGTGGGGCGCGCCCTGCGGGGTGTGGCCCGTGACGATTACGCCCTGGTCGGAGCGGTGGGCCACGACTTCTACGAGGGCACCCGCAACGGCGCGAAAGGCTTCCCGCGGTTCACCGATCCGGCGCTGCGCGGTCCGGATGGTTACCGCGACTACCTTTTCCGCGCGGCCGAGGGCAGCCTGGAGCGCTGCGGCACCGACCACTTCGACCTGCTGATGCTCCACAACCCGGACCGCACCGGTTACACCTCCGAGATCGTCTGGCGCGCGATGGGCGATCTGCGCGATCAGGGCCTGACCCGCCAGATCGGACTGGCCCCCGGGCCCGCGAACGGCTACACCCTCGACGCGATTTCCTGTCTGGAGCGCTTCGGCTCCGAGATCGACTGGGCGATGCTGATCCTCAGTCCGTTCGAGCCGTGGCCGACACGCCTCACGCTGCCGGCCTGCGTCGCCCACGATGTGAAGGTGATCGCGCGCGTGGTGGACCACGGCGGGGTGTTCCACGGGGATGTGCCCGACGAGCAGGGGTTCCTCGACCACGACCATCGCCGTTTTCGCCCCTCCGGATGGGTGCAGGCCGGGCGTGATCGGCTGGAGCGGATGCGCCCGTTCGCGGAACGGCACGGGTTGAGCACGCTGCAGTTGGCCGCCCAGTGGACCCTGGCCCAGCCGGCGGTCGCCTGCGTGGTGCCGACGCTGATCCAGGAGCCGGGCTCACGGGCGCGCCCGATCGAGGAGCAGCGAGCCGACCTGGCGGCCACCCCGAAGGAGATCGTCCTCACGCCGGATGAGATCGCCGCGATGGAGGAGATCGGCGAGAACGCCGGGTGCATGGCGCTGAAGGGCGGCCAGCCGGGCCACGACGGCGATGAGCGGGTCGACTCGTGGCCGGTCAACGACGATCTGCGCGCGGTGGCCGAGCGGTGGCACATCACCCCGGACCGCGACCTGGTGCTGCACGCCTGAGTGGAACGCACGCGCGTTGTCGGGCGGCCGGTGAATGCGGTGGTGCCGGTCGCCCGAGGGTTGACGGCCCGATGAGCACCGAATCCGCCCATCCGAATGCCCACGGTGCGCGCGTGACGGTGACGATCGCGGCGCGGCGGCGCCGGAACGCCACCGGTGTCGTTCTGGAGGCGGGACGGCGTTACCGCCTGACGGCGGAGGGCGATTGGTCCGACGGCGGGATCGCCTGCGGGCCGAGCGGATACCTCAGCTCCCAGCTGCCGTGTCCTCAGGGCTGCGCGCTGGCGCTCACCGAGAGGCTGCGGGCGGTGCCGAGCGCCCCCTGGTTCGCCCTGGTGGGGATGATCGACTCCGACCGGGCGACGGCGTTCGAAATCGGAGCGGGAACCGTGCTGCGCGCCACGCGCGGCGGAGAGCTGGTCTGCTGCGCCAACGATGTTCCGGCGATGTACTGGACCAACCGCGGCACCATCGAGCTCACCGTCGAGCCGCTCGAGGCCGGAGACGGCACCGCCGGACCGACCGAGCGCTGAACGGGCGGGAGCGCGTGCTCCCGCCCGCCACGTGCGACTCAGTCGCCGAGGGCGCGCTGCTTGAGCTTCGCGTACTCCTCGTCGGTGATGGCCCCGCTGTCGTGCAGGCGTTTGGCCGCCTCGATCTGCTCCGCGGGAGATTGGCCGGCGGCCATCATCTCGCGCAGCTTCTCGGTCTGATCGATCTGGCGCTGCACCGAACGGCTGGCCATCCCCTCGCCGCGGAACAACACGTAAATCAGGATGCCGAGCAGCGGCAGGACCACCAGCAGGATCAACCACAGGGTCTTCTTGACCGCCGAGAGGTCATGACTGCGGAAGATGTCCATCACCACGTTGAAGAAAATCAGTAGAACGGCAATCCACAGGAAGACCACCAGGGTCGTCCAGAGGAAATGCCACACGCTCCAATCGCCCATGGGCGCCACCTCACAAGATGAGTCGATGATCAGGAGTTGCGTCGAACACCCGTTGTGCGCAGGCGAATCGGCCCGGGCAGCCTAGCGTTCACATATGGCCGGTGATTGC
>DAOKZF010000192.1:0-3696 GCA_035325785.1 Miltoncostaeaceae bacterium | reverse complement strand
GACCTCACCCCCTTTGGTAATGGCGATCATCGGGCGCTCGACGCGGTCTCGGCCGCCGGGGTGCATCTGCGCACCGAGGCGCAGCTGCGGGCGCTGCTGGACGGCGCGGGTCTCGCTCCGGTGGGAATCACGGACGGGCCGGTGCGCGTGGACGATCCGGCCGTGCTGGCGCGGGCCGCGGGACCACGAACCGCCCTCGCGTTGGCGCGTTCGGTCGGCGATCCGCGCGTGCGCCACAGCGCGACGCGCGTGCGCGAGGCGCTGGTCGAGGCCACATCCGCGCTGCGCGCCGTTGCAGTGGTGGCCGAGCGGCCGCTGGTGCTGGGTGTCCGGCGGCCGCGATGAACGCACGGCGCGTGCCCATCGCGATCCGGCCGCGCGGGAACCGGCTGACTTGGATGTCCGCCGATCGACCGCTTATATTTGACTCATGAAGTTCATTCGCCCCGCGGCCTGCGCCGCCATCATCAGCGCCCTGTTCGTCGCCGTTCCGGCCATGGCCCAGGAACAGCCTCCGCCCGGACCGGCGGGCGACCCCGGCGTGGTGCAGCCGGACCCGGCGGCGCCGGCCGTGCCCGTTGCGCCGGTTGAGCCGGCGCCGGCTCCAGCGCCCAAACCGAGGCCCAAGCCCAAGCCCAAGCCCAAGCCACTGCCGCCGCTTCCTCCGGCACCGACCGCCAAGACGGCCTGGATCGCCACCCTTCACAGCAGCGTCACGGTGCGGGTCGCACCCAAGCCCCGCGCGAGGAAACGGGTGGTGCTCTCGCCGACGGCGCCCTTCGCCGGCGGCCTCACCGAGCTGTTGGTGACCCGCAGCACCTACACGGACGGCGTCGGCTGGCTGGAGGTGCTGCTCCCGGTGCGACCCAACGGCAGTCGCGGGTGGATCCCCGCCGACGCGGTGACGGTCGCTCCGACGCCGTATCGGGTGGAGATCAGCGTGAGCAAACGGCGTCTGGCGCTCTTTCGCGCCGGCCGACGCATCATGAACGTGCCGGTCGCGGTCGGTATGGCCAACACGCCGACCCCCCTGGGTCAGTTCGCAATTGCCGAGACGGTCAGCACCAACGATCCGGGCGGCTTCCTCGGCCCCCTGGTGTTGCCGATCACCGGCTACTCGAAGGTCCTGAATGAGTTCGCCGGCGGCGACGGGCGCGTCGCGGTGCACGGCACGAGCGTTCCGGCTCTGATCGGCACGCGCGCCAGCCACGGCTGCGTGCGCATGCGCAATGTTGACATCAGGCGCGTGGCACGCGTTGCGACGCCCGGCACGCCGGTGCTGATCAGAGCGTAATCCCATGCCAGGTCGGGGGGCACGCGCGGAACGCCCCCCGATCGTGCTGCCGAATCCACCCCTGGTGGCCGGCGCGCTGCACCTGCGAGCCCCCGCCGAGCGCGACATCGAGGCCATTCATGCGGCCTGTCAGGATCCGTTGATCGTGCGCTACACGCGCCTGCCGCACAACTACAGTCGGCGCGACGCGCGTGCATTCGTGTTCGGCGCGCCCGCCCGCCGGGATGCCGGCATCTCCCTGGAACTGGTGGCCAGCGACCTGGACGACGGCTCCCTCACCGGGGTGGTCGGACTGGTCGTCGACCGCTACGACTGGGAGCGGGCCGAGATCGGCTACTGGACCGACCCCGCGCATCGGGGGAGAGGGATCGCCGGCACCGCCCTCGCCCTGCTGGCGCGCTGGGCGCTGGGCCGAGCCGAACCCGCGCCGGTCGGACCTCGGTGTGCGCGTGGAGCTGACCGCCTCCGTGCACAACCGCCCCTCGCTCGCGGTGGCCGAACGGGCGGGATTTCGGCGTGAGGGCGTCGCCCGCGCCAGCTGGCCGACCCCACAGGGACGCGAGGACATGGCGGTCTACTCGCTTCTGTCCGGCGACCTTGGCCCACCGTCTCCCGCCGGGCGGCCCGGTGTCGGCAACAGGACGTAGGATCGCTGCGCGAGCCCACACGAACGAAGGGGAGAGGGTGGCCGAGCCGACACAGGACCAGCCGACGCCGATCTGGGAGGACGGGATCGGCGACCGCGACGCCGACGCGCGGGTGCTTTGGCAGGACGAGACCGAGCACGCGCCCGACCCTCAGGCCGTCCGCTACGGCGAGGGGCGCTGCCAGGTGACCGTCCAGGCGACGATCGGCGGACCGCGCTATCGGCGTCGTCCCTACGTCGACATCCGCTGGCACGAGGGGCTGCGCCCGTCATACATGCGCCTCACCCCCGAGGAGGCCCGCCGCATCGCGGCCCTCTTCCTGCACGCCGCCGAGTGCGCCTCGCAGGAGAGCGCGCCCAACGCTGACGCCGGGTTGGGCTGGCAGGCCACCTGAACGACGCGCGCGTCGAAGGCCGGGAGCGCCGACCCGGCCCATCACCCCGTCCGGGGAGCGTGTGAGGGGCTCCGGGGGAGGGGGCGTCGGGCGGGGGAGGGAGCGGGCCGCAAACGAAGAGAGGCGGGTGGGGGGGGGTGGGGATGGACCGGCGAGGTCCGGATGCCGATCATGGTCAACATGACCAGCACACACCATCCCCTCACCATCCGGCGGGCACGTCGTCTGCTCGCCACAACGCTGATTGTCGGCGTCGGGCTGGCCTGCACCACACCGGCCGGAGCGGCCGAACGGGTGACCGTGGCCCCCGGTGACAGCCTGAGCGCGATCGCCGCCCGCTTCGGGGTGAGCGTGAGCGCCCTGGCGGGCGCCAACGGGTTGCACGATCCGAACCGAATCGTCGTGGGACAGGTGTTGACGGTGCCCAGGCGCAGGGCCTCGTCGACGCGCGATGCTCCGACCGCCGCCACCTCCGGCCTGGCGGTGCGCCGCTACCGAATCCGACGCGGCGACAGCCTGAGCGGGATCGCGGCACGCGTGGGCGTGGGGCTGCGCGCGCTGATGCGCGCAAACGGTATCCGCAACCCCCATCTGATCGTGGCCGGGCGTGTCCTGATCATTCCGTCGGCGCCCGCGACGGCGCCCGTGACGCCGCCGACCGCCGCGTCACCCTCCGCCGGCGCGCCCCGGATCGCGCGTTCGGCCATCGCTCGCCTGCTCGATGCGGCGGCCGACCGTCACGGCGTCGAGCGCGACCTGCTGCGCGCGATCGCCTGGCAGGAGAGTGGCTGGGACCAGGGCAGCGTCTCGTCGGCCGGGGCGTTGGGCGTGATGCAGCTCATGCCGGCCACCGCCGCCTGGATCGCGCAGGACCTCCTGCGACGCCCGGTCGACCCTCGGGCGGTACGCGACAACATCGAAGCCGGCGCGGCCTACGTGGCCTGGTTGCAGCGCCAGACGACGGACACCGCCACCGCCGTCGCCGCCTACTACCAGGGCATCTCGTCGCTGCGCAGCCGGGGGCACTTCGACGACACGCGCGCCTACGTGCGCAACGTGCTCGCGCTGCGCGGGCGGGTGTAGATCGGCCGACGCGGGCCCGAGAACGGGTGTGCCCCCAACTCGCGCCACAGCTCCCGCTCCTCGCGGGCCGCCAGGCGCCCGCCGCGGAGGTCGCCCAGCGCGCTGCCCACCACGACGCCGGCGATCAGCGCCCCCAGCCCGGCGCCGACCACGAGCGCGACGATCAGCACGACCAGCGCCGGGGCGCTGATCACCGCGGTCCGGCGGACCGTATCCGCGGTCGATTCCCGGAGCGCCATGTCGGAGGCCGGCGGAGCGGGCACCCGAGCGAACCAACC
>DAOKZF010000191.1:0-3709 GCA_035325785.1 Miltoncostaeaceae bacterium | reverse complement strand
CCTGTGGGCGCATCCCTTCGAGCAGATCGCACCCGCCATCTCCTGGCGGCCGCCGACCGCCGCCTCGGCGCGACGCTGCGGCGCCGCCTCAACCGGTGGCCGACGGTGGCGCTCGGCGCGCGTTGGGCCGCCGACGCCCTCTCGCCGGCCTTCCGGGCGCTGGTGGTCGTGTTGATCGCCCGGCCACCGACGCGCGCGATCGGCCTGCGCGCGGGCGCGGCGGCGGTCGCGGGGGCCCTGGTCGCTCGGGCGCTGCGCGCCCGGATCGGCCGGCGCCGGCCCGGGGCGCGTCGGGAGGGCGGCTTCCCAAGCCGTCATGCGACGGCGGCGGTCGCGATCGTGTGGGTGCTCGGCCACGCCGATCGACGATGGCGGTTTCCGTTGGGAGCGAGCGCCGCGCTTGGTTTGGCCGGACGGGTCCTGAGCGCCGACCACGAACCGGCCGATGTGGTGGCCGGTGCGGCGCTCGGCGCGACCGTTGGTGCATGCGCGACACGCATCCGATGGGACCGGTAGCGTGTCCGGGCGATGCATCCGGCCACCTCGCTTTCCCTTTCCGACCGCGCGGCGCTCGAGACCGCGCGCGTCATCTGCAGCACGTTCCTCGCCCTGGGAATCCTCGCCGCGCTGCACACGTCGCTGCACAACACGACCAGCTTGGTCGTGTTCACCGCATCGCCGAGCACCGCGCTCACCTGGCTTGCGATCGGTCTGATCGGCGCACCGATGGCCTACCACGTGCGCCGGGCCCGCCTTTTCCTCACGCTCTCAGGATGCGTGCTGCTGGTGTGGGCGCTCGCCGCGCTCATCCTGGATGGAGCGGGGGCCGATATGTTCCTGCGCGACCGCAACCTCATTCTGATGAACCTGACCGGCGCGCTCGCCTGCCTGGCGGCGGCGACGGTCTCCGCCCTCAGGCGACCGACGACCAGCGATCGAGTTCCGATGAGTACACGCTGAACCGGTTGCGTCCGCCGGCCTTGGCGTCGTCCAGGGCGCGCTCGGCCCGGTCGAGCAACATGGTTCCATGCTGGTCATCCCCGCCGGCATGCCCGGCGATTCCCAGGGAGATGGTCGCCGTCGCGCTGCGCCCGCGCGAGGCGGGGACGCGCAGACGGGAGACCCCCTCGACCAGACGGCCGGCGAGCGCCGCCGCGTCGGCCTCCGTCCCGGGAACGATCAGCGCAAACTGAGCACCGTGGAGACGTGCGGCGCTGTCGCATCGACGCACGGTGGCCGCGACCGTTTCGCCGACGGCCGCGATCATGAGGTCGCCGACCGCCGCGCCGTAGCGGCGGTTGAAGTCGCCGAAACGGTCGAGATCGAGCACGACCACGGAGAACGGCGTTCCGTAACGGGTCGCTCGCGCCGATTCGCGCTCGAGCGCATCGAGGAAGAACTCCTCGTTGGGGACGTCCGTGAGTCGATCCGTGAAGGACGCGTGTCGGGCGCGTTGGTGTGCGGCGCCGTGGGCGGCGTGCCCCATCCCGACGATCACCCCGGTCGCCGCGAACACACCCAGACCGAGCGACATGGCCGCGCCATCGGTTCCGGGCATCCCCGAGACGACCGCCACCACCGAGCCGGAGCAGGCGATCGCCAACAGCAGGCCGGCGAATCCGCCCAACGGCATCGCGACCGCCAGCGGCAATGCGAACAGCGTCCACGCCGGTTCGATGCCGTACAGCAACAGCGTCGTGGGCAGTGCCAACGCGAAGAGCAGCACGGCGAAACGACGCCGAATGACCGAGGGGGACGGACGATGCCCGGCGGGCATGAAACCGTATGGGTCGCGCGCGTGTGAGGGCACCTGGTCGATGGACGTTCATCATAAGCGGGCCGTCGGACGGCACCCCGTGCGCCCGACGCGCATGCGTCGTACACTGCCCGCCGTCATGAATCCTTTCGCATCGCATCCCGACCTGGTCGGCCGGTCCCTGCTGACCCTGCGCCACCACTCCCCCGAGAGCGTGGCCGCGCTGCTCGACACCGCGCTGGCGCTGAAGAGCCTTCCGCGTCCGCAATGGCCGCGCGCGTTGGATGGACGAATCGTCGCGTTGATTTTTGAGCGTCCCTCGACGCGGACTCGGGTTTCCTTCGCGGCGGGCATCACTCATCTGGGCGGCACGCCGATGGTCCTGTCCGCCGATGACATGCAGTTGGGGCGCGGCGAGAGCGTCGAGGACACCGCGAAGGTGATGAGTCGCATGGTCGACGCGATCATGTTGCGCACCGGACCGCACGCGACGCTCGAGGAACTTGATCGGCACGCGCAGGTCCCCGTCATCAACGGCCTGACGCATGAGCATCATCCCTGCCAGGCGCTGGCGGACGCCCTGACGCTGCGGGAGCGTTTCGGCGAGTTGCGGGGGCTGTCGGTGGCCTACCTGGGCGATGGCAACAACTGCTGCGTTTCGCTCATGATCGTCGGGGCGCTCACCGGCATGCGCGTGGTGGCGGCCTGCCCGGACGGCTATCTGCCGGATCCCGAGATCGTCGCGTGGGCCGATGCCGTGGGCCGCGAGCGGGGCGGTGGCGCGCGCGTCACCAACGATCCCCGGGAGGCGGTCTCCGGTGCGCGGGCGCTCTACACCGACACGTGGGTGTCGATGGGCGACGAGGGCCACGAGGACGCGCGCATCGCCGCCCTCACCCCGTACCGGGTCGACGATGCCCTGATGAGGCGCGCCTCCCGGCGCCCACCGGCGCCGAGATCACCTACGCCGTACTGCCCGGCCCCCCCCCGGCCGTGTGGGCCAAGGCGGAAAACCGCCTGCACGCGCAGGCCGCGCTGTTGTTGCACATGCTCGGCGCCTGACATGGCGCCACCGGAAGATGACTGGGTGAGAGTCGCAACCGCCCTGCATCAACCGGAGGCCGAGATGCTGGTGGGGATGCTGGCTGACGCCCGTATCCCCACCATGATCCGCCGCACAACATTCGATGTACCGGACATGCTCGCCGGAGGTCCGCGCGCCGTGTTGGTGCCACGTAAGTGGGTGTCCATGGCACGCGAGGTGCTCGCGGGTCCGGATCGGAAGGATTGATGTCGGGCGGACGGCCGACATGAGATGGCAATCCCATCTCATGGAGTGATTCGTTCTCGGGTCCTGATACGTCTCATCCACATTGTGACGATTCGCACATCTATCGTAAAGGCCGTTCCCTGACGACATATGTTGTGCGTTCCGAACCACCCGTCATATACTAAGGATTGGACGGCCAATGAACTTGGCCAATCCATCATGTGCCACCGAAATAGCGGGAAGCGAACCGCGTGGCACGTCCCTTCAATGATGTGAGGAACAGATGGACGACGAGACCACCGGCCGCGGTCGTATTGGACACGAGATCTTTGAGCAGGTGGAGCAGCTGGTGAGCAGCGAGGGCCTGTCACGGACCCAGGCCTTCCAACGCATCTCCGAGCAAACCGGTCGGCGCGCGGGAACCGTCGCGGCGAACTACTACCGCGTGGCCCGCCAGCGGGGTGCAACCCTCCAGCCGCGTTCCGGGCGGGGGCGGGCGCGCACCAGCGCATCGCAGCTGCAGGCCGCGATCACCAAGGTGCAGAACGCTCTCGGCGAGTTGAACGAACTGGTGCAGCGCCAGGATGAGGAGATCACCCAGCTGCGCAGGGACGTGGAGGACTACCAGCGCCGGAGGGCCCTGGTCTCCAAGACCATGTGCCCCCGCCGGTCGAGTCGACTCG
>DAOKZF010000190.1:0-3730 GCA_035325785.1 Miltoncostaeaceae bacterium | reverse complement strand
CCATTCACTCGGCCGGTTGCTACGGTCGCGGCATGAGCGAGCCATCACATGTGATCAGCTGCCCCTCCTGCGGAACCAAGAACCGTGTGCGCGCGGTGGCGCGCGGGACGCCGCGCTGCAGCAACTGTAAGCGCGGGCTGCCCTGGGTGGTGACCGCCACCACGGCCACCTTCGCCGCCGAGACCACCAGTTCCGTGCCGGTGGTGGTCGACCTGTGGGCGCCCTGGTGCGGTCCCTGCCGCGCGGTCGCGCCGGTGCTGGAGCGCCTGGCGAACGAGCGGGCCGGCCATCTGAAGGTCGTCAAGGTGAACGTCGACGAGGAGCCTCAGCTCGCCGCGCGGTTTGAGGCGCGCAGCATTCCCCTGTTGGTGCTGATGCGCGACGGGCGCGAGGCCGGCCGGCAGGTGGGTGCGTTGCCCTATCCGCAGTTGGCCGGTTGGCTCGATCGGGACGACTCCACCGCCGGCTGATCGCCCTCGCTGGTCCCGGCGGGCGGGTGGCGCGCTAGGGTCCCGGATCGTGTCCGATACCGCCATTCTCTCTCCGATCCGTGACGCCCTTGCCGCGGCGGCCGCCGCCGTCGTCGGGCAGCCCGCGCCCGAGGTGATCCTCTCGCCGCCGGCCAAGCCCGAGATGGGCGATCTGGCCAGCCCGCTTGCCATGACTCTGGCGAAGGCCGCCCGCCGCCCGCCCCGCGAGGTGGCCGAGCAGATCGCCACCCGGCTGCGCACCGATGCCGCCAACGCCGCGTGGCTGGCCGACGTCGAGTTGGCCGGGCCCGGATTCCTGAACCTGCGTCTGACCGGCGACTGGTTCGCCGCCACCGGTGCCGCGATCGCCGCGCGGGGGCGCGACTTCGGCGCCAAGTGCGCCCTGCCGCGCAAGAGGATTCTGATGGAGTACGTCTCGGCGAACCCGACCGGTCCGCCGCATGTCGGACACGCCCGCCAGGCCGCCTATGGCGACTCGCTCGCTCGCATGCTCCGGTTCGGCGGACACAGCGTGGCGCGCGAGTACTACATCAACGACTACGGTCGCCAGATGCGCCTGTTCGGCGCGTCGATCGCGGCGCGCTACGCCCAGCTGTGCGGGCGCGAGGTGGCCGTGCCCGAGGACGGCTATCGCGGCGATTACGTGATCGAGATCGCCGAGGAGGCCCGTGCTCAGATGGGCGATGGCCTGGTCGATCGCCTCGATCCGCCCGATGATGAGCTGATCGAGCGGTTCGCTCAGGCGGGCGAGCGGGCGATGCTGCGTCGAATCGCCCAGGAACTCGATCGTTTTCGGGTGGAGTTCGACACTTTTTTCTCCGAGACCAGCCTGCACGAGAATGGCGCGGTCGCGCATGTGGTGGAGGAGCTCGAGCGCCGCGGCGACGCCTACCGAGCGGACGGCGCCCTCTGGTTTCGCACCACCACGTATGGGGATGAGAAGGATCGTGTCCTGGTGCGCGCCGACGGCGCCAGCACCTACCTTGCCGCCGACGTCGCCTACCACCTGGAGAAGGCCTCGCGCGGCGACGACATCCTGATCGACGTGCTCGGCGCTGACCACCACGGCTACCTCGCTCGCCTGCAGGCGATCATCGCCGCCGGCGGCTATCCGCAGGGCACGCTCGAGACGGTGATCATCCAACTGGTCAGCCTGATGGAACGTGGCGAGGCCAAGAAGATGAGCAAGCGCGCGGGCACCGTGGTGACCCTCGGTGATCTGCTGGACGACATCGGGGTCGACGCCGCCCGGTTCTTCCTGGTGCAGCGCAGCCACGAGACCGCGCTCGACCTCGATCTGGATCTCGCGCGTGAACAGAGCCAGGAGAACCCGGTCTACTACGTGCAGTACGCGCACGCGCGCGTGTGCAGCATCCTGCGCCAGTTGGCCGACAGCGGCGACGACGCTTCCGAGGGGACGGCCGTCGTCGAGCAGGGGGCCGGCTCGGCGGATCTTGATGTGGCGGAGCGGGCGCTCACGTTGCGGCTGGCCGGGTGGCCCGAGGCGCTGCGTGACGCGATCGATCGGCGGGCGCCGCATCGGGTCGCGGCCTACCTGATCGATCTGGCCCGGGACTTCCACGGCTTCTATCACCGCTGCCGTGTGGTGGGGGAGCCGGTGCCGGTGCGTGAGCGCCGGGCGGCGCTCTGCCGGGCGACGGCCGGGGTGATCTCTCGGGGGCTCGATCTCCTTGGGGTGGAGGCGCCCGAGAGCATGTGACGGTGGTGGCACCCCCGCCGGTGCCACCACGCGTGGCTGCGTTCAGGCGGCCTTCAGGTCGTCCATCGAGGCGCCGTGGTTGATGTGGAAGACGTTGCCGTCCAGCACGAGTGCGGGGACGGACACGACGCCGGCCGCCTCGGCCGCCGGGATGAGGTCGGGATTCTCGCCCAGGTGGATCGACTCGACCGTGTAGCGGCTGCTGTCGATGGCGGCGGCGAGCATCTGCTCGGCGCCGACGCAGACGGGACAACCGGCGTGGAAGAACTGTGCTGTGGCCATGAGAGCTCCTTTGTTGATAGCGAGTCGCTACTAAACCAGTGGGTGGTCGCGCGCACAAGTGGCGAGTCGCTACCATGCGTCAGTGGATCGTGCTCTTCACCTGCTGGAACGCATCGGCGTCGTGCGGCGCGCCGCGCGCCGGGCCGATGCCGTCGCCGCGGGTCTCTCGACCGCTCAGCTTGATGCGCTCGCCTATCTGGCCGAGTGCAACCGCTTCTCGAACTCGCCGGCGGCGGTGGCCGAATACCTCGATGCGACCCGCGGCACCGTCTCCCAGACGCTGCGGACACTGGAGCGCAAACATCTGATCGAGCGGGTGGCCGATCCGCGCGACGGGCGGGTGCATCACCTGCGCCCCACCGCGGCCGGCAGGCGGGTTCTGGAGGACGGTCCGGAGGATCCCTTTCCCCGCGCGTTGGCGGCGCTGGGCGCCGATCGCGCAGTGCTCGAGGGGCTGCTCGCCCGAGTGCTCGCTGAGGCGCAGCGGCTGCGGGGGCGACGGCCGTTCGGCCGCTGTTTCGAATGTCGCCACCTGCGCGGCACGCCGGATGCGCGCCGTTGCGGCCTCACCGACGAACCGTTGAGCGCGCGCGACACGACCCTGCTGTGCATCGAGTTCGCCGAGCGGGAGACCGCCGCCCGCGAGTGACCGCGCTCAGGCCCGGTTCGGAACATCACATCCAGAACGGCGGATGTGCGACCCACGCGGGGGTCGACGCGGGCCGGGGGCCCCGGCCCGCGCGGCCCATCTCTCATCCCGCCTGAGTCGCCCTCGCGTGCGGGGAGACGTAGTCGCCCACCGGGCTGCGCAGTCCGATGGCCAGGCGGTTCCAGCCGTTGATCGCGACGATCGCGTAGGTGAGCACCGCGATCTCCTCGTCGGAGAACAGCTCCCGCACCGGGGCGAATACCTCATCCTCCACATCGTTGGAGGGCAGGTCGGTGAGCGCCTCGCACCACGCGAGCGCCGCCCGCTCGCGCTCGGTGTAGAACGGCGCCTCTCTCCACGCGTTCAACAGGTACAGCCGCTGCTCGGTTTCCCCCCGCGCGCGGGCGTCCTTGCTGTGCATGTCGAGGCAGTGGGCGCACCCGTTGATCTGGGAGGCGCGCATCTTCACCAGCTCGATCAGCTCCGGCTCGAGCTCCCCGTGGTGCAGGGACATTTCCAATCCCAGCATGCCCGTGAAGCAGTCCGGGGCAGCGGCCTGATAATCGATTCTCATCTGAGAGCCCTTCC
>DAOKZF010000189.1:0-3757 GCA_035325785.1 Miltoncostaeaceae bacterium | reverse complement strand
CCCGACGGCCGTCCGACGCTGATCGCCTGCCGCACCAGCATCGGCTACGGCTCGCCGAACAAGCAGGACACCCACGCCGCCCACGGCGCCCCGCTGGGTGCCGACGAGGCGCGCGCCACCAAGCGCTTCTACGGCTGGCCGGAGGACGCCGAATTCCTGGTGCCGCCGGAGGTGGACGCCTGGCGGGCCCACATGGTGGCCCGCGGCCTCGAGGCCGAGGGGGCATGGCGCGAGACGTTGGATGCCTATCGAGGGGCGTTCCCGGCCGAGGGAGCCCAGCTGGATCGCGTGTTGGCCGGCGAGCTGCCCGCGGGCTGGCCCGACGCCATGAGCGAACCGGACCCGCAGTCCTCCCCCGCCACCCGGGCCTCGGGTGGCGCCGTGCTGAACGAACTGGCGGCGGCGTTGCCGGAGCTGGTCCAGGGGGCCGCCGACCTGGCGAGCTCCACGAACACCACCATCGCGGGCGGCGGCGATGTCGCCCCCGGCGCGTTCGCCGGGCGCAACATTCACTACGGCGTGCGCGAGCATGCGATGGGCGCGATCACCAACGGGCTCGCCGCCCACGGCGGCCTGCTCCCGGTCTGCTCCACCTTCTTCACGTTCTCGGACTACATGAAGAACACCCTGCGTCTGGCGGGTCTCATGCGCCTCGGGTCGATCTTCGTGTTCACCCACGACTCGGTGGCGCTGGGCGAAGACGGTCCGACCCACCAGCCGATCGAGCACCTGGCGGCGCTGCGCGCGATCCCCAACCTGGTGACGCTGCGCCCGGCCGACGCGCGCGAGGTGGCCGGAGCATGGCGGGTGGCGATCGAACGGCGCGACGGGCCGACCGCCCTGATCCTGAGCCGCCAGGGCCTGCCGACCCTCGCCGGACCGGTGGAGGTCGAGCGCGGGGGCTACGTGGTGGCCGAGGGCGATGACTGCATCCTGCTCGCGACGGGCTCCGAGGTGCATCTGGCGCTGGAGGCCCGTGAGGAGCTGGCCACCGAGGGGGTGGGCGCCCGCGTGGTGAGCCTGCCCTCGTGGGAGTTGTTCCGCGCCCAGGATCGTGCCTGGCGCGAGTCGGTCCTGCCGCCCACGATCACCGCCCGGGTGGCGGTGGAGGCCGCCAGCCCGCTGGGCTGGGCGGAGTGGACCGGAGCGGACGGCGCGGTGGTCGGCATCGACCGTTACGGGGTGTCGGCTCCCGGAGCGGTTGCGCTGGACGCCCTGGGCATCACCGTCGGCGCGGTGGTGGACGCGGCCCGGAGGCAGTTGGGCCGCTGATCGGCCGAGGGCGCGATCGGGCGGGCGCCACCGGGCGCCGGCCCGATCGGCCACGCGGCGCTCTCACCGGCGCGCGAGCGTCTCAATCAGGCGGCGCGCCGCCGGATCGTCGGCCATCTGCGCCACCAGCGCCACCAGGGCGCGCACGCCCGGGTCCTGCACGCCGACCCGTTCGCTGCGATCGCGCAGGGCATCGCGGGGGCTGCCCGGTGCGCCGTCGGCCCGCGTGGTGAGCAGGGCCACGTCCAGCAGGCGCACCAGCAGCGCGTCCTCGCCGACCGGCGCGGGAAACTCGCGCGCCAGCGGCGAGTGGTGGGCGAGCGCCAACGCCATCGGGCCACCGCCCGCATGGGCGACGATGCGCGCGAGCGGCTCATGGCCGGCCCGGCGCAGGACGCGTGCCACCAGCAGGGCGTTGCGCCAATCGCAGGCGGCGCCGGCGGTGGCGTGCACCCACGCGGCCGCCAGCAGACGACGGCGCGCGTCCCGGCCGACACGGTGCGCCCGGGCGGCCCGAGCCGCCTGCTGGGCGACCCCGCGGGTGCGCACGTACCGATCGTGATCGAGCAACGCCTCCGCCAACCGATGCCCGGCGACCGGTTCATCGGCCCGCCGCCACATCGCGCCCAGTTCCTCCGGCCCCACCGCCATCACCCCTCGCCCCGCACGCCGTCCGTCCGATCCAACCAGGCGAATACCCGCCCCTCGCTGCGCACGAGCCGCACCGGGGCCGAGAAGCAGCGCGACAGAGCCCTCTCCGACAGAACGCGCGCCATCGGCCCGCAGGCCACCGCACGCCCTGCGCGCAGCAGCAGGACGTGGTCGGTGCCGCGGGCGAGATCCTCCAGGTGATGGCTCACCTGGACGCACGCCAGGCGCGGATCGTGGGCCGCCAACCCATCGAGCGCGGCCAGAAACAGCTCCCTGCCCACCAGATCGAGGCCCTCGGTCGGCTCGTCCAGCAGCAGCAGGTGCGGTCGCCCCACCGCCGCGCGCGCCAACAGCACCCGCTGACGTTCTCCGCGCGACAGGAGCGAGAAGCGCCGCTGCGCCAGCGACGCCACCCCGAGGACCTCCAGCAGCTCCTCGGCGCGGACCCGGTGCGCGTCCAGGTGCGCGTCGACGCGCAGCGCGATGCTTCCGGTGAGACCCGTGAGCACCACCTCGAGGGCGGTCAACGCGGTGCGAAACGCTCCCGCCCCCAGGGAGTCGACCACGCCGATCCGCTCGCGCAGAACGCGCATATCGGTGGCCCCCAGGCGCTCGCCGAGGATCGTCGCGCGCCCCTCGCTCGGGAAGGCCGCCGCCGCCGCGATCGCCAGCAGGGTGCTCTTGCCGGCCCAATTCGGTCCGACCACCGCCCAGCGTTCGCCGGCCCGCACCGTCCAATCGATCCCGGTGAGCAGGCGCACCCGTTCGCCGCCCCGCTGGGCGCGCCACACCCCGACGCCCGCACACTCGACCGCCGCGGGCGTGTCACTCACAGGCCCAGAACGACCCGCGCCTCGTCGACCGCGCGATCCCCCTCGTGGTCGGCCCGCATGCGTTCCTGCTCGGGCACCTCGGGCTCGGTGTCGGCAAACATCCGCCGCGGCGGTTCGCCCACCAGTTCCTGCCCGTCACGCCACCACCGCTCGGGAATCTCATCGTCCAGTTCGGCCCCGAGCATCTCGGCGAACAGCATCGTCCAGGCGCGCGGCACCACCGAGAACGTGTAGCCGCCGCCACCCAACGCCACCCAGCGGCCGTCGGCGGCCGAGCCGGCCAACTGGTGCAACGCGCGATAGGCGCGCGGGAACGCGGCGAGCGAGACCTGCAGGTGGGCGAGCGGGTCGGCGTGGTGCGGGTCGGCGCCGTCCTGGGTGACGATCACATCCGGCCTGAAGCGCTCGACCGCCGGGACGATCACCTCCTCGATCGCGCGCAGGTACGGCCGGTCGCCCGCGTAGGGCGGCAGCGGCACGTTGACCGCCGTCCCCTGGGCCTCGCCGATCCCCCGCTCCACGACCCCGCCGGTTCCCGGGAACAGGTAGCGCCCCGACTCGTGGACCGAGCAGGTGAGCACCCGGGGCTGTTCGAAGAAGATCCACTGGGTGCCGTCGCCGTGGTGGACGTCGATGTCGATGTAGGCGATGCGCTCGGCGCCCTCATCCAGCAGCGCCTGGATCGCCACCGCACAGTCGTTGTAGATGCAGAAACCCGCCGCGCGGTTCGCCATGGCATGGTGGAGACCGCCGCCGGCGACGAACGCCTGGTCGGCATCGCCCCGCCCGACCGCGCGCGCCGCCGTGAGCGAGGCCCCGCAGACCGCGGAGGCCGCCTCGTGCATCCCGGCGAACGCCGGCGTGTCCCCGCCGGCCGCCAGCCCCCACTGGGTGGCGTCCCACGCCGATGCCAACATCGGGTTCTCGCTGTAGCGGCGCACCGCCTTCACGTAGGCGGGGGCGTGCACCCGCTCGATCTCGGCATCGGTGGCCGCGGGGGC
>DAOKZF010000188.1:0-3784 GCA_035325785.1 Miltoncostaeaceae bacterium | reverse complement strand
GCGGCCCAGCCCGTGTACATCACCACCATCAATGTGTCACCGGCCCTGTGGCACACCCCGTCGGGGAGGCCTCCTCGCGACCTGATCAACGAGCACCTCACAAGCGTCAGGATCGAACCGGGTGGTCCGTGCACCGCCCCCGATCCCGACACGTTCGCGTTCAACAAGGACTGGCGGTGCACCCTCAACACCACCCTCGCGCCCGGCGCGAGTTATCGGGTGATCGTCCAGGGCTCCCCCAAGGCTCCGACCCCGCCCGCCACCCGCGGCACCGCCGAGACCAGCGCGTGGGTCACGACTCACTCGCACTTCTTCGATGGTGGGGCCGGGTGGGTCAACTTCGCGGTCGACTCCGTGGCGACCGCCATCGATCCGGCCGGCCCGCCGGCGTCAGGGGGCGGCGATCCTCCGGGCGGTGGGGCGGACCCGCCCCCCGCATCCGGCGGCACCGACCCGTCCGGCACTCTCGCCGGTGGAGCATCGCCCCCCGCCGATACGCAGCCGGGGGCAACCCGGCCCGCGGTACTCCCGTTGGCGGTGGCGAAGCTCGCTGCGCCGACCAAGACCCGCCTCACAGCGGCCCTCACGGGCGGGGTTCCCGTCACCATCACGACCGCCCGCCCCGCGACCGTCACGGTTCAACTGCTGCTGACCGCCCCGCAGGCGAAGGCATTCGGTGTGAAGGCGACGAAGCCGGTGGTGATCGGCACGGCCGTCATCCGCACGAAGGCCGCCAAAAAGACCACGGCCAAGGTCAAGGTGACGCGCGCCTGGGCGAAACGGCTCACGAGGCAGCGAGCCGCCCTGAAGGTCCGCCAGACGATCACCGTCCGCGCGCCGGCGAGCCGCCCGCGAACGATCACCCGCACCATCACGCTGCGTCGCTGAGCGATGACACCACGCGGGGCACCGATCGGGTGCCCCGCGTCACGCGTCCCGCCGGCCCGGCGATCAGCCCGCCGTGGGCGGTCCTTCGTCCGGCGCGCGCAGCACCCCGTCCTCGATCGTCAGGGTGCGGTCGGCGAAGCGGGTCATGCGTCGGTCGTGGGTCACCACCACCGCCGCGGTGCCGCGATCGGTCACCTCGCGGCGCAGCAACTCCATCACCCGCTCACCGCGGGCGGTGTCGAGCGCCGAGGTCGGTTCGTCCACCAACACGACCGCCGGCTGGTTCATCAGGGCCCGCCCGATCGCCACCCGTTGGCGCTCACCCCCCGACAGCCGATCGGGGAAATGCGTCGCGCGGTCGGCCAGATCCAGTTCCTGCAACAGCCGATCGGCCCGCGCATGGGCGCCCCGACCCCGCCGGCCGGCCAGCTCGTCGACCACCAGCAGATTCTCGCGGGCGGTCAGGAACGGCACCAGATTCACGGCCTGAAAGACGAAACCGATGCGCTCCCGCCGCACCCGGGTGAGTTCGCGGGCGCCCAGGTGGGCCAGCTCGCGCCCGCCGACCCGCACCGAACCGGATGTGGGCGCCAGCAGGCCGCCCGCGATCGACAGCAGCGTCCTCTTACCCGAGCCGGACGGTCCGAGCAGCGCCACCATCTCGCCCTCATCCACCGCGAGGGTGGCGTGCTCCAGGGCCACGACCTGGGCCGACCCGGAGCCGTACACCCTGCGAACATCGGTCAGCTCCAACGCGCTCATCCCGCCCTCCCGATCGCCTGCGCCGGATCGACGCGTATCACCCGGCGCAACGACATCGCGCTGCCCAGCGCGGCCGCCACCAGCAGCAGCACCGCACTCCAACCGACGCGCGCCGGCTCGATCCGCACCGGCACCTGCGCCGGCATCAGCCCGGCCAGACCCAACGCCACCGCGCCACCGAGGCCGGCCGCCACCAGCGCGATCACCAGCGCCTGCACCACCACACCGGCAAACAACTGACCCGACGATGCCCCGACCGCCTTCAACACGCCGTACAACGCGGTGCGCTCCAGGGTCAACAGCACGAAGAACAACGCCACAACCAGGATCGCCACCACCACCGTCGCCGCGATGAGCCCGGTAAACGTGCGGTTCTGCTGGCGGGTGCCGGGCAGGGAAAACACCGCCTGCTCGCGGGTCAACGACGAGGTCTGCCCGCCGGTCGCCGCGTCGATCGCGGCGGCCAACGACCGCGGGTCCCCGGCGCCGCGCACCGCCAGCACCTGGAACACCCCCGGACCGACCGCCCCGTCGACCAGACTCGCGTTCTGCACCGCACGCCAGGTCGCGGGGGCCACCCACAGGCCGCCCTGCAGCAGATAGCCGGTATCCGAGACGAATCCGCGCACCCGCACCGGCACGCCCCGCGGGCCCAGCCTCAGAGTTTGACCCTCGCGCGCCCCGGCCGCCCGCAGACGCCGGTCGGCCCACCCCCAGCCGGGCGGCGGCGTCGGCGGCACCCCGTCGGGGGCGAGCTCGTACCCGATCACCGCCGCATCCGCCCGCTGATCGCGCCCCGGTATCCGCGCGCCGACCAGGGTCACCCCCAACCCGCCCGCCTCACGCACCCCCGGAGCGGCCTCCACCCGCGCGCGCAGTGCGGGATCGATGCGCGAGCGCAGAAACTGATCGCGCGCGTTCTCGGAATACGTCAGCACGTCGGCTCGCTGGACGCGAATCGCGCCGGTCGAGCCGAGGAACAGGCCGTCCAACAGCCCACCCAGGAACACCAGCAGCACCATCACCAGCGTCAGGACGCCCCCCGCTCCGGCGAACCGACGCGGGCGGCGGCGCACCTCGCGCAGCGCCAGACGGATCACTCGATGCCCGCCCCGGCGACCGCCGCATGCGGGTCGATGCGCCGCAGCCGGCGCACGGTCGGCACCAACGCGAGCGCCGAGAGTCCGATCAGCGCGCCGACGATCCCCGCCGCCGTTCCCACCGGCAACGCGACCCCCGTCGCGGCCCCGGCGCGCTCCAACAGGCCACCGGCCGCGTAGAGCAGCACCAACGCCACCGCGACCCCGCCGCCCAACACGATCGCCACCTGCACCAGAACCGCCCGTACCAGCGCCGATGCCGGCACGCCCAGCGCGCGCAGAAGCGTCAGCGAGGCGGTCTTCTGCACCGTCACAATCAGCAGAAACAGCCCGATCACCACCGGCACCACCAGGAAGAACAGCAGGCTGTCCCCCGACAGCGACTGGCGCACGGCGCGCACCCCGGGGGATCGCTCGACCGCCTGGGTGCGGGTCAGGGCCTGGACGCCGGGCACATCGGCGTCGATCCGCCGCGCGACATCACCCGGGGCCATGCCGTCCGCCACCCACACGGCCACCGCCGAGGGGGGCACCATGCGCGCGTCGGGATTCACCGTCCGCCGGGCCGCGATATACGTCGAGTACGGCACGAACAGCACCGGCAACACCGCGTAGTTCGCATCATCCACCAGGCCGACGATCCTCAGCCGCTCCCCGTCGGGCAGCACCCGCACCACATCGCCCAGAGCGAACCCCTCACCCGCCGAACCGGAACTCGCGACCGCCTCTCCCCGGTGCGCAACCGCTCGCCCGGCGGCCAGGGCGGCCGGCGCCCCCGGTCCGCCCGGCCGGTGTCCGAACAGCACCGCATCGCGGGTCGCCCCACCCCGCCTCAACCGAGAAGGTGCCCTCGCCCAAGGGGGCCGCCCCGGCCACCCCGGCAACGCGGCGCACCCGCAGCACCTGAGCGTCGCTGACCCGACTGCCCTCCAGGTTGTTGCGCGCATCGGCCCCGTACACCAGCACATCGGCCGACTGACGATCCAGCGCGCCGATGAACTTGCCGGTCAGGTTCCCGGCGATCGCCTCTACGA
>DAOKZF010000187.1:0-3831 GCA_035325785.1 Miltoncostaeaceae bacterium | reverse complement strand
AGACCGCCCCCAGATCGACACCACCACCGCGCGCGGCGGGCAGGGCGCATGCAGCCGCTCGAGGATCGCCACGTATCCGCCGGCGCTCGCCAGATAGAAGACCAGCAACACCGCGATGCCGCCCACCAGCGGCGCCCACCGCAGCTCCCAATCGTAGGCCCGCACCTCCCCCCAGCTGCGCGCCAGGGCATAGGCGAGAAACCCGAAAATCAGCAGCCCGGCGGCCAACCCCAGCCGACGCCGCCACGGACCGCCACCGGACGCCGACGTCGACGCCGGACCGGGCGACTCAGCGACGCGGTTGGGCACGCCGCGCGACGGCGATCAGGCCGTGATAGCCGGGATGGCGGCCCAAAAACAGCGTGTCCAACTCGAGCGCTGCCCGCACCGCCCGAGCCGCCAGGCGCGGCGGCCCACCGCCCAGGCCCCCACCAGCGGCCCGCGCCGACGGTGGAAGAACCCGGTGAGGGGGAAACCCCACCCGCCGACATCCACCGCCTCAAAACCCGCATCGGCCAGCTTGCCCGCCAGTTCATCCACCGTGTAGCGGCGCCGATGACCGGCCCACCGGTCGGTCCAGTCGTACCGAAACGGGTTCGCCGGCACGCTCACCAACAGCAGCCCCCCGGGACGCAGCACCGCCGCCAACTCGCTCAGCGCCGCGCGGTCGTCGTCCAGGTGCTCCAGAACCTCCGCGCACACCACCGTGTCAAACGCGGCCGCCGGCAGATCGAGGGCGCCCACCCCCAACTCGCGCCGCACCACCGGATGGCGCTCCGCCAGCCCACGGCGGGCCAACGCGGCCCCCCCCCATCCGCAGAACGCCTCACTCGCGTCGACCGAGGTGACCTCGAACCCCGCCTCGACCAGCTTCAACGTGAGGCTCCCCGCGCCGCAGCCCGCGTTCAACAGCCGCGGCCCGGCGCGCTCGGCGCGCAGGCGGCGCACCAGCAGCGCCTCACGGTAGTCGTGGCGCGGCCCATACAGCTCCGGGGCATCACCCCAACGATGCGTCGTGATCTCCTCGCCGCTCATCGCGCCCCGCCGATCCGCGGATCGCACCGCAGCGCGCGCTCCAGCGGCTGCGCCACCACCGCCGGCAGCCCGCGCCGCACGAACTCCGCCCGGGCGCCATCCGCCAGGCGCTCACGCAACGCGGCATCGCCCGCCAGACGCCGCAGGGCCGCCGCCAACGCGGGAGCGTCCCCGGGGGGAACCAACAGCGCCGACTCCCCATCGCGCAGCACCTCCCGCGCGCCGGGAGTGTCCGCGGTGACGATCGGCCGGCCGACCGCCATCGCCTGCCACACCTTGTTCGCCACCACCCGCGCCGCCTTGTCGCTGGTGCCGAAGACCCCCAGGCAGATGTCGGCGCCCGCCAGCTCACCGGCAAGCCGCTCATAGGGCACCCAACGCTCCCAGGAGAACCCCCGCGGCCGATCGCGCTCCAGCTCACCGGCCAGCCAGCCCCCCAACTGACCGTCGCCCACCACCCGCACCGGCGGCACACCGGGCGCGCGCGCGGCGGCGAGCAGCGTCTCCAACCCGTGCAGCGGGGACAACTTGCCGTAGAACAACGCGTGCACCGCGCCCTCGGTCGGTCGGGGGGCCGGCGCAAACAGCCCCGGCTGCGCGCCCACCGGACAGACCACCAGCTTGCCCCACGGCACCGAGAACCGTTCGTGGAAGAACAGGGCGTGCGCGTCGGTGTCGCACACGACGATGTCCGCCAGCGACAACGCCAGCCGGTCCACGCGCGCCAACAGCGCCCCGAGGCGCCGACCCACCAGACCCCGATCGCCGGCGAAGGGGTCGGCGAGCGACACCAACATGTCCACCACCAACGGCACCCGCAGCGCCCGTGCCACCGCCCACCCGGCCACCACATCCGGCTGCGCCGGATAGCCCACCACCACCGCGTCCGGACGCGGTCGGCGCGCCAGCGCCCGCGGCGCCACACGCAGCCAGGCGGCCAGAAACCGACCGGCGTTCGCCGCCAACCGACGCGGCTGCACGAAACCGCCACCGCTCTTGTGACGATGGCGCTCCCACACCGGCCGATGGCGTTCCACCACCTCGACCCCCCGCGCGCGCAGACCCTCGATCAGCACCCGCGTGCGCGGATAGTCACGCTCATAGGTTCCCAACCACATCACCCGCAACGCGCGCTGCGGACGATCCGAGGAGCCGCTCACCGGCTCACCCGCACGACCCGGGTGCGGGCCTCATCCTCCTGCGGGCGCAGGTGATAGCGCTGCAACATTTCGCTCACCAGGCCGATCGTGAACAACTGCACCCCCACCACGATCAGCAGCACCCCCAACAGCAACAGCGGCCGCCCGCCGATGCCCTCACCGAAGGCCCACACCACCGACAGGTAGGCGCAGATCAGCAGACCCACCGCGGTCAACACCGTCCCCAGGCCGCCGAACAGATGCATCGGCCGCTGCCGGAACCGCCCCAGAAACGCGATCGTCATCAGGTCCAGGAAGCCGCGCAGGTACCGCTCCAAACCGTACTTGCTGCGCCCGAATGCGCGCTGGCGGTGATTCACCGCCACCTCGGTCACCCGGAAACCCTCGTATTGGGCCAGCACCGGGATGTAGCGGTAGTGGTCGCCCGTCAACGCCAGGCTGCGGACCACCTGGGCGCGATATGCCTTGAAGCCGCAGTTCAGGTCGTGCAGGCGACTGCCGGTGACCTTCGCGGTCACCCCGTTGAACACCTTCGACGCCGCCCGCCTGCTCCACGGATCCTGCCGATCGCGCTTCCAGCCGCTCACCAGATCGGCCCCGGCGTCCAACTCGGCCAGCAACAACGGGATCTCCGCCGGATCATCCTGCAGATCGCCGTCGATGGTGACGACCACCTCGCCGCGCGCCTCGCGAAAACCGGTCATCAGGGCGACCGCCTTGCCGAAGTTGCGCCGCAGGGTCACCGCGCACACCTGGTCCACCGCGCCCACCAGCCGCTCCAGCTCCCCCGGGGTGCCGTCGGTCGACCCATCGTCCACAAACACGATCTCGTAGGGGCGCCCCACCGGCTCCAGGGCCGCCCGCAGCTCGTCCACCAACGGGGCCACCGAACGCTCCTCGTTGAACACCGGCACCACCACCGAAATCAACCCGGCGGGGGGAGAGGTCGGCTCGGGGGCAACGGGCGCGTCGGCGGAGGCGGAGGCGGGCGGTTCGGCGGTCATCGGGCGAATATACGAGGTGTCGCGCTCCACCGATCAGCGGTGCCGACGCCGACCGACCGGCACGCGTTCAACGCTCAGGCGCAGACGCGGGCGGCGACGGGTCGGGCCGCCGGACGGATGGGCCACCTCGTGCGCCCGATCACCGGCGAACGTGGCCAGCGCCCACAGGGCGCCCAGAATCACCGCACCCAACAGCGGACCCCACACTCCGCGCGCGCCGGAGGCGGTGGTGTCGAGCAGATACCAGGCGGCAAACAGGAGGTTGCGATCGAGTCCGGCGGCCACGTTGGCGGCCAACAGCACCAACGGCAGCACGCCCGCCAACGCCAGCAAACGCACATGCCACACGCGGGAAACCTGGCCGGCCACCAGCACCAGATGCGCCGCCGGCAGGGCCAACAGCAGGGCGAACGGGCTCACCAGCCACAGCGCCAACAGCGCACCGGCCAACACCAGCAGCGCCACCGGCGCCTGGCCCTCCAGCACGCGTCGGGGACGGCGCACCCGCAGACGCAGCCCCGCGAAGAGCACCCCCACCAGGGCCGCACCCAGCAGAGGCCCCCAGCCGAACGGCACATCCTGCGGCTGCGGCGGAGCGCCGGCCGCCGACTGCGGCCACAGGTTGAACAGCG
>DAOKZF010000186.1:2264-3867 GCA_035325785.1 Miltoncostaeaceae bacterium | reverse complement strand
AAAGATCGCACCGCCCCCGACCCGATCGGCCGCCACGCGCAGACGGTGCCACAGGCGCGCGTCGGAGCCGGCCTCGCGCGGCAGGCGCACGCCCTTCCCGGCGATGAAGTCCGGCAACACCGCCGCGCCGAGCCCGCGGGCATGACGCGCGGCGTGATGGCGCGAACCGCGCAGGCCGGACGTGGAGAACGGTCGCTCGTCGGAGGGGGACTCCTCCCCGTCGAACAGCACGAAGCGGATCTCGCGCGCGCAGGCCCGACGATCGCGCGCCAGCACCCGGGCCAGCTCGATCACCGCCGCCGTGCCGGCCGCCGCATCGTTGGCGCCGACGAAACCGGGCAGGGCCTTGGTGTCGTAGTGGGCGCCCACCAGCAGCGCCGGCGCGCGCCCCGGCAGGCGACCGACGATGTTGCGCATCCCGCCGGGCGCCCCGGGCACCGGCTCAAAACGCCCGTGGGGCAACAGGGCGCGCAGGCGCACCGCCAAGTGGCGCAACTGCGGGGAACCGGCCGGGCGCGGCCCGACGCGCACCTGGGCGCGCAGCAGGGCCATGGCGCGCGCGCCATCGAAGCCATCCGGATCGGCGCGCACCGCGGGAACCGCGTCGGCGCCACCCCCGGCCGACGCACAACCGCCGCCGACCGCCGCCGCCAGCGCGAGCAGGAGGAGCGTCAACCGGACGGGCGCCCTCCCGCGTCGTCGGCGGGGTTCAGCCGCCGACCACATCGAACTGCCAGGGCGCCTCGCCACGCACCACGCGCGCGATGGAGACCCCCCGCGCGCCCAGCTCAAGCAGCGCCTCGACGGTGGGCTCCTCGCACACGCACCGGCGCGGCTCGCCGGGAGGTGACCACCGCGCGGCCACCAGCGACGCGCGCGCATCCGCACCGGCGCGCCACTCATCGGCCAACTCGGGCCAGCGCCCCTCGGCCAGCAGCCCCCGCAGATGCCCCAGGCGCGCGATCAGGCCGTCGAGCGCGTCCACCGTGTGCGCGGCGTTGTCGCGCAGAATCTCGACCCACAGATCCGCATCGGCGCCCGCAACCCTGGTGCCGTCACGCAGCGCCCCGCCCGACAGGCACACGCGCAACGCGGAACGATCGGCGCAGATGGTCCGCATGAGCGCGCTGGCGGCCAGGTGGGGCATGTGGCTGGTGTGGGCGAGGACGACGTCGTGCTCGTGGGCGTCGACCGCCAGCACACGCACGCCGTCCAACCGCGTGAGGGCGTCGATCACCGCGACCGTCGCCCGAGGGTCGGTACGCCCCGCCTGGGGGCACAGGGCCCACAGGGCGCCGGCGAGCAGTGCCGCATCGGCGTGTTCCCAGCCGGGCAGCTCGCCGCCGGCGAGCGGATGGCCGGGAACGAACCGGGCGATGAGGCCGGGTCCGACCCGGGCGGCGAGAGCCTCCAGCACCGACTCCTTCACCGAGGCCGTGTCGCTGACGATCACGGTCGGCGAGGCCTCCAGTACGGACGCCGCCACCTGGGCGGTCGCGGCCGGCGGAACCGCGATGAACACCACATCGACCGCGCGGGCGAGGGTCGTAGGATCGTCGACCACGGGGATCCCGTCCTCGCTGAGGCGCGCCCGCACCTGAGG
>DAOKZF010000186.1:0-2198 GCA_035325785.1 Miltoncostaeaceae bacterium | reverse complement strand
CCCGCCGATCAGCCCGGCGCCCACCACGCCGATGCGCCGCGCGTGGTTCATCGTCGGCTAGGGGAGGGGCTGATCGGGATCGCCACTGGAACCGGTGACGCGGTCGACCATCGCGCGGTAGGCGCGGTAGGCCTCCCCGTAGGCACGCGGGCGGGCCGGCTCCGGGCGGCTGGGATCCTCGGGAAACGCACCGAGAAAACGAATGGTCTCGCCGGCGCTCAGCAGGCTCATCGTGATCGCCCGCAGGTCGTCGTCGGCGATGTGCCCCTCGCACTCCAGGTAGAACCAGTAGTTGCCCAGCGCGTCGCGCGCCGGCCGGGAGGTGATCGCGGTCAGGTTGACCCCGCGCAGGGAAAAGTTCTGGAGGATCTCGACCAGTCCGCCCGGCTGGTCCTGGGGCGGTTGGATGATGAACGCGGTGCGGTCGCGCCCGGTCTGCGGCGGGGCCTCGCGCCCCACCCGCACGAACCGCGTGAGCGCCCCGCGCACGTCCTCGACCTCGGTGAGCGCCGGCACCAGGCCGTACAGCTCACCGGCGCCGGGAGCCGCCAGGGCACCCATGCCGGTGAGTGCGCCCTCGGCGATCTGGGCGCAGGCGGCGGCGGTGCTGGAGGAGGCCTCGGTGCTCACGCCGACCTGGCGCAGATAGCGCGCGCACTGGGTGAGGGCCGCCGGGTGGCTCACGACCCCCATCAGGGGGCTGCGGTCGTCGGGCAGGCGGTAGAGGGTGAAGCTGACGCGAATGATCTGTTCGCCCACGATCAGGATCTCCGGGGCGACCTCGGCGAGCGCGTCGAGGCTGGCGGCGATCTCGCCCTCGATGCTGTTCTCGAACGGCACCACGCCGGCGTCGAGCTCTCCCGCGGCCACCGCCGCGATCACGGCCGCCGGCGTCACCATGGGTACCAGCTCATCGCCCGGGCCGAGCGCCTCGGCGGCACGCTGGGTGAACGTTCCGGGGGGTCCAAGGTAGGCGGTGCGCGACATGCGCTCAGCCTAGTGGATGAACCGCCGACCGAGGAACGCCGGAGGCCGGTATTTCGACCGGCGGATCGGTCGCCGCGGAGGATGCGCCGGACAGGATTCGAACCTGTGACCTTCGGTTTCGTAGACCGACGCTCTATCCGACTGAGCTACCGGCGCGCGGTTGGGGACCATACCAGCATCCGGTCGCCCGCGGTACGGCAACCAGTGCTCGGGACGGGAAACCTCCCGAACCGACCGCCTACGTGCGGGCGGCCCTCACTCGACGCTGGTGGTCGATCCGCCCGCCGGCCAAGTCGAGGGCCCGCCGTTCGGCGGCGGTCGGGCCGTCGGGCAAGGCCCGCTCGGCCGGACCCAGATGCGGTGTGAGCCAGGCGTCGATCACGCAGGCGGGCCCTCCGCCCGGGCGGCTGGCGACGGTGCGCCCGTCGATCAGGAGCGCCCTCGCCGGCACCGAGGCGCGGCTGACGTGGATGCCGCGGGGCCACAGGAGGGTTTCGCGCAGGCGCCAGTCGGCGACGTCGGCGAACTCGCCGATGGCGACGGTGATGCCGGGTCGCACCCGGGCGATCTCGGCGAACGAGGCGGGCAGCAGCAGGCAGGCGCCGCACAGGGGCATCGCCAACCCCAGCAGCCCCACCGGGGCGGCGGCGACGCGCTCGAGGGCCGTCGACACGTCGGTGGGCGTCACCGGCGGGGAATCGGCCTGATGGGTGTCATCCATGGAGCGATCGTAGCGCCGTGGCGGGGTGTCGCCCGACCCCGCGCCTGGCATAGGATCGGCCCATGGCTGACCAGCGAAAGATCGTGATCTGTGGCGCCGGCGCGATCGGGGCGTCGGTGGCGTACTTCCTCCCCCGCCGCGGCGAGACGCCCGTGATCGTCGACCGGGCCGGGCCCGCGGCGGCCGCCTCCGGCCGCGCGGCGGGGTTCCTGGCGTTGGACTGGTGCGCCAACACCCCGCTGGATGCGCTGGCACGGGCGAGTTTCGCCCTGCACCGCGAGATCGCCGACGAGTTGGGCCACGAGCGGTTGGGGTACCGCCCGATGGGTGCGCTGATGACCGCCGCCGCCGACGAGGGCGACCTGGAGCAGTACCGCACGCTGCCCAATCCGGAGTGGCTCGATGGCAACGTGGTGGCCCACGACGAGATCGGGAGCCCCCAGACCACCGCCCAGATCGACCCGCGCCTGTTCACGACCGCCCTGGTGGA
>DAOKZF010000185.1:2471-3872 GCA_035325785.1 Miltoncostaeaceae bacterium | reverse complement strand
CAACATCCTGGCCGCCGGCTCGCCGGCGCTGATCGACCGGGTCGAGCCGCTGTTCGACGTGATCGGATCGCGCACCTGGCGCATGGGGGAGGCGCCCGAGCAGGCCAACGTGGTGAAGATCATCGGCAACTACCTGATCGTCTGCGCGATTCAGTCGCTGGGCGAGGCGGTCAGCCTGGGGGAAAGCGCGGGGGTCGACCCCGGTGCGCTGGTGGAGCTGCTCAACGCGACCATGTTTCCCGGCCAGGTGTACGGCGGCTATGGCGCTCTGATCGCCGAACGGCGCTACCGGCCCGCCGGATTCAGCGCGACGCTCGGGCGCAAGGATCTGGGGCTCGCCCTCGATGTCGCCCGGGCCGGCGGGGTCCGGCTGCCGATCGGCGAGATCGCCCGCGCGGCGCTCGACGATCTGATCACTCGCGGCCACGGCGACGACGGCTGGGCGGCGATCGCCGAGGCCAAACGCCCCGGGCCACCGGGCGGCGCCTGACCCGGCGGCCAGCTGAGTTCGGCTGCCACGGCGCTCCCCCGACCGAGCCTGCCGTGGGTATACCGAGGAATCGTCGCCGCTCTTCGCTGAGAGGGTCGAGTTTCATATCGAGTTTCTGGCACGAATGCGGCGTCGTGACGGACAGAAACTCTCGAGAAACTCCCGATGCCGCGAACCCGGGCGCCCCACTCAGCCGCGCAGGTAGCGGCGCACCGCCAGGGGCACGAACACCACCAGCATGGCCGCGCTCCACGCGACGCTCGCCAGCAGTTGCGCGCCCCAGGGGCCGCCGATCAGCAGCGCCCGCACGGCGTTCACCGTGACCGACACCGGTTGATGGTCGGCCCACACGCGCAGCCAGCCCGGCATCGTCGCCGTCGGCACGAAGGCGCTGGAGGCGAACACCAGCACCATCATGATCGGGAACGAGGCCGCCTGGGCCGTTTCCGATCCCTTCACCACCAGGCCGATCAGGGCGAAGATCCACGACAGCGAATACCCGAACGCCAGCAGCACGGCCAGCGCCAGCAGCATCTTCGCCACGTCGGTCTGCAGGCGAAAGCCGACCGCGAAACCGACGATCAGCATCAGCGCCACCACGAACACGTTGCGCACCACGTCGGCGAAGGTCCGTCCGGCCAGCACCGCCGAGCGGGTCATCGGCAGCGACCGCAACCGCTCCAACAGCCCACGGGTGTTGTCCTCGGCCAAACCCACCGCGGTGGTGATCGCGCCGAAGGCCACCACCTGGGTGAACACCCCCGCCATCAGATAGTTCACGTAGTCGACGCCCGGCACCATGATCGCCCCGCCGAACACGTAGCGGAACATCAACACCAGCAGCAGCGGCTGCACGGTGGCGAACACCAATAGTTGCGGCAACCGACGGATGCGCAGCAGGTTGCGGCGGG
>DAOKZF010000185.1:0-2461 GCA_035325785.1 Miltoncostaeaceae bacterium | reverse complement strand
GGGTCATCGCCGCGATGTCGCGCAGGGCGTAGCCGAGGCCCGCGGCGCCGGCCGTCGCCGCGGCGTGGTCGGTCTGGGCGCTCCCCGCCCCGCCCCCGCCCGACGGCGCCAGGGCGCCCGCACCCGCGCCCCGCGTGCGCCCGGGCCCCGCGTCGGGCGGGGGCCGGGCGCGGGGGCCGGGTTGTCGGCGGCGTGCCGCCCGGTGAGCGACAGGAACACATCGTCCAACGACGGCTCGCGGATCGCGGCGCCCACCGGCGCCAGCCCCGCCGCCTCCAACGCCCGCAGGGCCGCCACCAGCGCCCGCGGTCCATCGTGCACCGCCACCCGCACCGTCTCGCCCTCCGCGCTCGCCGCCCCCAGCTCGAGCCCCGCGAGCGCCGCGCGGCCCGCCTCGGCGCCCGCCGTCTCGGAGAAGGTCAACTCCACCACCGTCGCCCCCAGGCGTCGCTTCAACTCGCCCGCGGTGCCCTCGGTGATCACCCGTCCGCGGTCGACCACCGCGATCCGGTCGGCCAGCCGATCGGCCTCCTCCAGATACTGGGTCGTCAACAGCACCGTGGTGCCGTCGGATACCAGCTCGCGCACCGTCGCCCACAGGTCGTTGCGGCTCTGCGGGTCCAGTCCGGTGGTCGGCTCATCCAGAAACAGCACCGGCGGGGAGTGCACCAACGCCGCGGCCAGATCGAGCCGGCGACGCATTCCGCCCGAATAGGTGCGCACCAACCGCTCGGCGGCGTCGCTCAACCCGAACCGCTCCAACAGCTCACCGGCGCGCCGACGCACCACCGGGCGCGGCAGGTGGGTGAGGGTGCCGATCAGCTCCAGGTTCTCCCGGCCGGTGAGGGTGCCGTCGACCGCCGCGTACTGGCCGGCCAGGCCGATCAGCCCCCGCACCCGCGCCGGATCGGCGACCACATCGACCCCCAAAACCCGCGCGCGTCCACCATCGGGGCGCAGCGTGGTGGCCAGGATGCTCACGGCGGTGGTCTTGCCGGCCCCGTTGGGGCCCAGCAGACCCAGCACGCTGCCGGCCGCCACGCTCAGGTCGACCCCGTCCAACGCGCGCAACGACCCGAAGCACTTGACCAGCCCCTCGACGGCGATCGCCGCCTCGCTCATCCCGACCTCGATCCCCCGTGGGCCAGACACACCGCAGGGACGATAGGGCACGCCCCCTCCCCCCCAACCGATCCGGCGCGTCCGGACGGACCCGGTGGTGCGAGGTCAGCCCTCGGCGCCCGCCGGGTCGAGTCGCCCGGCGCCACTCGGGGCGCGCCGGCGACGGTTCAGGATCACCCCCAGGCGGTGTGCGCCGATCGTGCCCCAGGCGGTTGCCCGATCGCTCACCCGCAGGGCCGCGATCCCCGCCAGCACGCACACCGCCATCATCACCGGCACCGGCAGCCAACCCTTCATCAGCGGCCACACCTGCCAATGGGTGAGATAGATGAACAGCGAGCCCGCCGCGACCGGCGCGATCAGGCGCGCGCCGATGCGCGGGAGGGGCACCGTGGGCAGCCAGATCACCGCCAGCAGGCCGGCGGCGATGATCGCCTCGCGTGCGGGCTGGTCGAAGAACCCCGGTACGCACGCCAGCACCAGGGCCGACACGAGCAGCCGTCGGCGGGTGCGTGTGGCCCGCTGAATCAGCCAGCCCAGCAGAAACAACCACGCCACCGTGTGCGGACGGAAGATGTAACGGGTCGGGTCGCCGACGCTCAGCAGGTCGAAACGGAACAGCAGCGCGATGCCGAACAGCGCCAGCGGCAGGGCGAACGGCCACGCCCGCTCCCCCCGACGCACCGCCGGCACGCTGAACAGCAGCGCCGCCACCAACAACAGTTGCACCAGCGCCTCGATGAACCAGTACTGCCAGTCGCCGTCGCGCAGGCCGGGATCGCCGGTGTAGTCGTTCACCAGCAGCAGCACACCCGGCCCGTAACCGCCGACGGTGAGCATCATCAGGCCGATCCACGCCATGGTCGGCAGACCGATGCGGGCCGCCGCGCCCGCGGCCCGACGCGGCCAGCGCGCGTCGGCGCCGTCGGCCAACAGGAAACGGGCGAACATGAACCCGGCGAGGGCGAGCAGCAGATGGGCGCCGCCGGCGGGCACCACGTCGGGCATGTGGGGGGCGCCGCGCGGGTCTTGGGGGTGGAGGGCCCGGGCGGGCCCGCTCCGGCCGGCAGCCCCCCCCCGGCCTCCCCCCGGCGCCCCCGCCGAGGGGTCGGCGAGGGCTCCGCGGCGAGGGCCTGCAGCCGCTCAACCGCCATCGTCTCCCAGCCGGCGGGCAGGGCGCCCACCAGTTCCTCCAGCCCCAGGGACACCTCGACGTAGGTGAGCGAATCGCCCCCCAGACCGGCGAACGTGTCGGTGGGACCCACCGCCGGAACCGCCAGCGCTTGGGCATACAGCCCGGCCACCGATGCGGGGGGTCGCTCGCCCGGGGGGCGTCGTC
>DAOKZF010000184.1:0-3893 GCA_035325785.1 Miltoncostaeaceae bacterium | reverse complement strand
GCGGCGTGTGGTTGGGGCATCGCGATCTCCTTGGGGTGGGATGCCGTGTCCGCGACCGCCGGGCCGCGGCCCGCAGCGAATGTAGACCCCTCGGCGTCGAGCGCCAAGCGCGCGGCGGGCGGTGGGGAGAGCCTGCTATGTTCAATGCAAATTCATGAAATACGAGGGCGGTGATCCCGACGTCCGGGGCCCGCGGGCGGGAGGCAGCGATGCAGTTCGGAGTCTTTTCTGTCAGCGACATCACTCGGGATCCGGTCGCCGATCGCACCCCCAGCGAGGCGGAGCGCATCCGCGCGGTGGTCGCGATCGCCCGCAAGACGGAGGAGGTGGGTCTGGACGTGTTCGCGATCGGCGAACACCACAACCCGCCGTTCTTCTCCTCCTCGCCCACCACGCTGCTCGCACACATCGCGGCGGCCACCGAGCGGATCATCCTCACCACCGCCACCACGCTCATCACCACCAACGACCCGGTGCGGATCGCCGAGGAGTACGCCCTGCTGCAGCACCTGGCCGACGGGCGGGTCGACCTGATGATCGGCCGGGGCAACACCGCGCCGGTCTATCCCTGGTTCGGCCAGGACATCACCACGAGCCTGCCGTTGGCGTTGGAGAACTACGATCTGTTGCACCGCCTGTGGCGCGAGGACGTGGTCGACTGGGAGGGGGAGTTCCGCGGCCCGCTCAGCGGCTTCACCTCGGTGCCGCGGCCGCTGGACGACGTGCCGCCGCTGGTCTGGCACGGTTCGATTCGCACGCCGCAGATCGCCGAGCAGGCGGCGTACTACGGCAACGCCTACTTCGCCAACAACATCTTCTGGCGGGCCTCCCACTACCAGCGGCTGATCGCCTTCTACCGCGAGCGTTACGCCCACTACGGTCACGGCACCGAGCAGGATGCGATCGTCGGTCTGGGCGGACAGGCCTTCATTGCCCGCACCTCGCAGGAAGCCCGGCGACGCTTCCGGTCCTACTTCGACAACGCCCCCGTCTACGGGCACGGTCCCTCGCTGGAGGAGTTCTCCGAGGCGACCCCTCTGTCGGTCGGTAGCCCGCAGGAGGTGATCGAGAAGACCCTCACCTTCCGCGAGCTGTTCGGCGACTACCAGCGCCAGCTCTTCCTGATCGACCATGCGGGCATGGCGTTGGACATGGTGCTGGAGCAGTTGGAGTGGCTCGGCGGCGAGGTCGTGCCGGTGCTGCGCCGCGAGATCGGCGAGCGCCGCGATCCGGCCGCGCGCGAGAATCCGCCCACCCACGCCGACCTGGTGCGCGCCAAGTACGGTGACGCGCCGGCCCGTCAGCCGCGGCCGAACCCGAACCGGGGCGACAACGTCACCGGCGGGTCGCCCTACGAGGACAGCGAGGCGGTGGCCGCGGCGCGCGAGTCCGCCGGCCGATGAACGGACGGGTGCGGGCGGCGAATGCGGCGTGGGAGGCCCTGCTGGGCGCCCACGCCACGCTCAACCGGCGCTTCGCGGCCGAGGCCGGCTGGGGCGGGCTGAGCATGCGCGAGTACGACGTGCTCTACACGCTGGCCAAGAGCGACGGCCCCCTGCGTCTGGCCGATCTGAACGAGCACGTGCTGCTCAGCCAACCGGCCCTCTCGCGCATGGTCGATCGCCTGGCGGCCCGCGGGCTGGTGGAGCGCTCGCCCGATCCGGACGATCGACGTTCGGTGCGGATCGGCCTCACCGACGCCGGGGCCGCGGAGCAGCGCGGGGCGGGCCGCCCGCACGCGCGCGGGGTTGCGCCCGCCCTCCTCGAGACGCTCGACGCCGACGAGATCGCCGCGCTCGCCGCGCTCTGCACCAAACTGGCGGGCCGATCAGCCGCCCGCGGGGACGAGGACGCCGGGTGAGAGGTGCCCCTTCACCACACGGACGCCGACGGGTGCGAGCGCCGTCCGTCGGTCCCGGCCCACGAGCGGGCCGCTCGGCCTAGGTTGGCATGACGTGGTCGCCGCCGTGCCCTTCGTCGCAACCCCTGTTCCGGTGGTGGTTGATGCGAAGCCATTGCGGGCCCTCGGGGGCCGCGGCACGACCCGGTGACGGGTGGGGTTTCATGCCGCGAGTGCGGCGGGGCTGATGCCGGCCTCGTGGTGAACGGGGCAACCGCCCGCGGCGCTCGTGGAGGGGCGAAGGGCGGAGTATTTTTGCGCGCATGAAATCCCTCGCGCCTTCCGTCGCCGCGGTGCTCGCGCTGTGCACCGCAATTTCCGCCACAAGCGCACAGGCGGCCCCAAAGCGGGCGACTCTGTCCGGCTCGATCGGCGTGACCGCGCCGGCGAGCGGACACGCTCTGGTCAGGGCGGTCAGCCTCGCCGACGGTTCGATCGTCGCCGCTCGGGTACTCCCGAAGAACGGGGCGTTCAAACTCTCGCTTCCCGCCGGCTCATACCTCATGGTCGGCACGGCGCTGTCGGACACACGCGTGACCACCACGCGAATCGCGGTCACGCTGAAGCCCGGGCAGAAGCGTGCGAAGACAAAGTTGACGGCGAAGCTCCGCACGACGAAGGCGCGTGCCCGTGCCTCCCACCGCTCCTATTACAGGACCCAGGGCGGATCGGGCAAGAAGGGCGTCAGCGCGGTCGGCATCGACCCGTTCAGCGGTCCACCCGCGACGGCGGGCGAGATGCACTATCTCGCCAAGGGCGCCGCCGACATCATGACGGTCGATCTCGCCAACGACATCGCCAGAAAATGCCCGGCCAAGGTGCTGGTGCATGAGGTGAACCCCGCGATCGTCAACGCGCTGCGGGCCGAGGCGACGCTCGGTCGCTCCCCGTACGCCGACAGGGGCAGCTTCCCACCCGCGCACAGGATCATCTCGAACGTGCGCGTCGACGGGGTGATTGCCGGGGACGGCGCATCGGCCACGTCGACGATCACCATCAGGGACACCGGCACCGGCGAGACCATCGCCACGCTGACCGAACCGCTCGGGGGCGATCCCTTCGCGGCCCTCGAGAGGCAGACCACGGACCTCGCCGCGATCGTCTGCGACCGAGTCGGAGGCTATGACGTGAAGCTCGACGTGCGCGCCGGCTTCACCTCCCCCTTCTATACGGCCTCCGGACGGTTCACTGGGACGCTGATTGCCGAGCAATCGACACCGGGGACGTGGAGCGGGAGTGCGGACTTCGCGTGGAAGAATTCGACGTTCGCTCCAAATGACGGCTGCGCGCTGCTGAACCCGCTCGCACCGCGGGTCAGGTGGTCGGCCGAGATCAGCGCCGAGGGCACCGATCGAATCCGCGTGTCCTGGAATGTCGCCGGCGACGACCACGTGACGGTGACTCGCGACTGCCCACCTGAGAACGCCGGTTCCTACGATCCGCCACCGGACACCAGGGCGCCCGGAGTCTCGATCGGTAGCCCCGAGCCGATGTCGTTCACGTTGCCCAAGGCCGGCGGCACGCGGTCGATCACCAGCGATGCCGTGACATCCACGCTCAGCGGCACGCTGACGGTCCGCAGGGTCACGACACCGTAGGGCGCGCTGTCGTTCTCGTCCGGCGGCAGGTCCGGCGGGCGAGCCGGTCGCTGCGTGGCAAACCCCCCACGCCACCGCCACGCCCGAGTGAGGGCCGACACGGCCTGACGGTGTGAGGGGGTCCCGGCTTCGCAAATCCGGGGCTGACGGGGCGCTTCGCGTGGCGCGCCGCCGGAGTCCACCGCCCGTCGGACGTGTCGGCGGGGACGGACGGGCGCCGGGTCGCGCGCCGCACACCGCCGCGTCCGGTCAACAAAAAAAGGCCCCGGCGACGGGGCCTTTCCGTATAGCGGGGGCAGGATTCGAACCTGCGACCTTCGGGTTATGAGCCCGACGAGCTACCAGACTGCTCCACCCCGCGTCTGTCTGGAACTCGTCAATATACCAGTGTGCGA
>DAOKZF010000183.1:3305-3918 GCA_035325785.1 Miltoncostaeaceae bacterium | reverse complement strand
CTCGCGTCAGCGACCCACCGGCGCGGTGGGCACGCGCGCCGCAGACGGCTAACATGGCGAGCCGATGCGCCGTCTTCCCGCCCGCCGAGCCCTGTCCACCATCGCCGCAACCGCCGCCTGCACGCTGGCGGCGCTGGCCGGGCCGATCGGTGCCGGATCGGGCGCGGTGGGCGACCATCTCCGCTGCGCCGCCCCGCGCGATGCGGCGGCGCTCGATCGCATGCTGGCCGAGGCGGGCAGTCCGCTGGCCGGCGAGGGACAGCGGTTCGTCGACGAGGCGAGCGCCATCGGGCTCGACCCGCGGGCGCTGGTGGCGATCGCCGCCCACGAGACCATGCTGGCCACCTACGGACCGGCCGCGCGCATCCACAACCCCTTCGGGCTCGGCCCCAACTGGGAGTTCGCCTCCTACGGCGACGCCATCGCGCGCGCGGCCCGCACGCTGGACAGCCTCTATCTGGGTCAGGGGCTGGTCAGCATTCCCGAGATCGGTGCCAAGTGGGCGCCGATCGGGGCGAGCAACGACCCGGGCGGGTTGAACCAGCATTGGGCCAACGGCGTCGGCACCTTCTACCGCGCGCTGGGTGCGGACCCCGAGCGTCCGGTGCTGCTG
>DAOKZF010000183.1:0-3295 GCA_035325785.1 Miltoncostaeaceae bacterium | reverse complement strand
GGCGGCCCCGCCGCCCTCCCCCGCCACCCGGACCCCCGCCGTGCCCGGCCCGCCGGTGATCACCGTGTGGGGCGGTGTGGAGCCGGCCGCGCGGGCGGCCGGACGCGACCTGAGCACCGGTCGCCCGGCGACCATCGAGGGCTTCGTGTTCCCGCTGGCGCTCGCGCGCGGGGCGCGCGCGGATTACCGTGACACCTTCTCGGATCCCGGCCCCACCCCCTGCAACGGTGCTCGCCTGGACTGTTCGGTCACCATCGACGCCGAACCCGGCGCGCCGGTGGTGGCCATGAACGCCGGCGTGCTCAGCGCGGCATCGATCGCGGATCGCGAGGAGGGCATCGCCCTCTGGTTGACGACCGCCGCCGGCGACCGGCTGGCCTACGGCCCGCTGGCCGACTACGCCCAGGGCATCGTCCCCGGCGCCCGGGTGGCCGCCGGACAGACCCTCGGCACGAACCCCGGCAACCTGCGCGTCGCCTGGGAGCGGGCCGGGGTACGGATCGACCCGCAGCCGCTGCTGAGCGCCACCCGCGCGCCGGTGAGCTGAACCGCGCAATAATCGACCGAACATACCCGCACCGAACCGGGGGACACGATGGACGCGATCATCCTCAGCGGAACCGGCGGACCGGACGTGCTGCGCCTCGGCACGGCGCCCGATCCGACCGCGGGACCGGGGCAGGTGGTGGTGCAGATTCGGGCCGCCGCGGTCAACCATCGCGACGTGTTTCTCCGCCGGGGAATCGCCCCGAGTCCTCTCCCGGTGATCATCGGTTCCGATGGCGTCGGAGTGGTGCGCGAGCTGGGCGCCGGGGTGAGCGGTGTCGCCCCGGGAGATGAGGTCGTGATCCTCCCGTCGCTCGGTTGGGGTATCGACCAGGCGGCTCCCGCGCCGACGTTCCGCATCCTCGGCGGCCCCGATGACGGCACCCACGCCGAGCTGATCGCCGTCCCCGGCGAGAACGTCTTTCCGAAACCGGCCGGCTACAGCTGGGAGGAGGCCGCCGCCCTCCCGCTCGCCGGACTGACCGCGTGGCGGGCCCTCTTCTCCCGCGCCCGCCTGCTCCCCGGGGAGACGGTGCTGGTGCTCGGCATCGGCGGCGGCGTCGCGACCTTCGCGCTCCACCTGGCCCACGCGGCCGGCGCGCGGGTGATCGTCACCTCGTCCAGCGACGAGAAGCTCGCCCGCGCCGCACGGATGGGAGCCCAGGGGGGTGTCAACTACCGCAACGAGGCCGATTGGCCGCGCGCGGTGCGGGAGTTGACCGGCGGGCGCGGGGTGGATGTGGTGGTCGACTCGATCGGCTCGACCTGGGCGAAGCGCGTCGCCAGCCTGGCGCCCGGGGGCCGGCTGGTCGCCTTCGGCGGCACCGGAGGGGCGCCCGACGCCCTGGCCCTGCGCGCGGTGACCTTCGGCCAGGTCTCCCTGCTCGGCACCACGATGGGGAGCCCGGCCGACTTCGCCGAGCTGCTCGCCGCGGCCGCCGTTCACCCCTGGCGCCCGGTGATCGACAGCGTCCGTCCGTTGGCGGAGACGGCGGCGGCCCACGCCAGAATCGACGCCGGCGAGAACTTCGGCAAGTTGGTGCTCAGCGTCCGCTGAGACCCGGCGCACCCCTCCGCGCGGGGTGGCCACCCGCAATCCGATGGCCGTCCGACCCGGGTCGACCGCAGCGGATCGAGCCGAAGAACGAAACCGGACGCCCCCGGCCCGGCCGAGCGCGGGCCCGGGGCCCACGCGGCGCAGCCGGCCGGTCGAACGCGCCGCTCCCGTCCTGCGACCGGCGGCCCGCTCCCCGGGGCGACGTCCACTCGGACGCCGCCCCGGAGGCACGGACACTCAGCGAATGACGATCCGCTGCGGATTCGACACCGCGACCACCTGACCACCGGCGTTCGTCAGCCGAGCGCAGACCTGCCAGGTGGAGTTGGAGGGCAGGTCGGTCGCCGGGATCTGCGTGCCCCGGCGGACGAAGGCGAAGCGCCGTCCCGGCCTCACCGGGATACCGGTCGACATGATGTTCGGGCTGAAGGCGTTCAACACCGCCCAACCGCCCGCGGCCGCGCGACACCCCTTGTACCTGTAACGCTTCCCCGTGCGGTCGACCAGCGGACGCCGCACGACGGTCAGGTTGACACCGCGCCGGGCGAATCCCGACACGGCGATGCGGATGATCGGGTCCCCCGCATCCGCCTGGGTTGGGGTGATCAGCAGTTTGACCGAGTCTCCGGGCAGGCACACCCGCTTGCCGGCCGCGACGGCGGGAACCTTGCCGGCCGGGCAGGGCTTCTTCGGGGCGGCGCTCGAGTGGGTCATCGGCCCAACCGACAGCGCCAGGGCGACGCCCAGCAGGCCGATGCCAAGGATGCTCGGGAGGGAAATGGCTCTCTGTGTCGTCATGGGAAAACCCTATGCGTCCGCCGCGTTCTCTCCAATCGGTGAGGTTCGCTCGGAGCCGGCGATCGTCGCGCCCGCGGCGACCGCCCGCCGCACCCGGGGGGCGACCTCGCGCCCCAGCAACTCGATCGCGCGCATCACCCGCTCGTGCGGGAGCGGCCCGACGCTGATCTGGGCCGTGAACCGGTCGTGGCCGAACATCCCGTGCTGGCGGACGATCTTGGCCGCCACCTCCTCCGGGTCGCCCACCAGCAGCGCCCCCTCCGGCCCGCGGGCCACCTCGAACTGCTCGCGCGTCAGCGGCGCCCACCCACGCTCGCGCCCGATGCGGTTCATCATCGCCGCGTAGGCGGGAAAATACTCGTCGCCCGCGCGTTGGGAGTCGTCGGCGACATAGGTGTGGGAGTTGGTCGACAGGCGCAGGTGCGCCTCGTCGTGGCCGGCCTCGGCCCAACTGCGCCGGTACAGCTGCGCCAACGGCACGAAGTGGGCCGGCTGCCCGCCGATGATCGCGATCGTCAGCGGCAGCCCGCGCGGGTACACGCCGCGATGGTCGATCGGGGCGCGGTGGCGCCCCCGCCAGGTGATGACCGGATCCCTGCGCAGGGCCAGCAGCAGATCGAGTTTCTCGGCGAACAGCGCGTCGTAGTCGTTCAGGTCGTAACCGAACAGCGGGAACGACTCGATGAACGACCCGCGGCCGGCCATGATCTCGGCCCGACCGTCCGACAGCAGATCCAGGGTCGCAAAATCCTGGAAGACCCGCACCGGATCGTCGGAGCTGATCACGCTCACCGCGCTGGTCAGACGGATGCGTTCGGTGCGTGTGGCGATCGCCGCCAAGACGACCGCCGGCGCCGAGGCGATGGAGTCGGGCCGATGATGCTCCCCCACCCC
>DAOKZF010000182.1:0-3973 GCA_035325785.1 Miltoncostaeaceae bacterium | reverse complement strand
CCAGTGAATCCCGTAGCTGCGGTAGACGTACAGGTGCCCGGGCGGACCGAACATCACCGCCGCCCGACCGCCCGGGCCACGAAAGCTGTGCGATGCGGGGTCATCCTGATCGTAGGCCTCAACCTCGACGATCATCCCGCCGCCCCCGTCACGCAACAGCAGACAGCCGATCAGCTCCGGCGCCACCTCCGCGGCCGGGCGAGCGAAGAACGCGCGATCGAGCGGAACGCCCGCGACCGACGACGCCTGCCCGGGCGCCGCGGATCCGCTCACCAGTCGGCGACCATCACGGTCGCCGCCACCAGCTGCTCCACCACCCGCGCACGGGCCGTGCCGCCGGGCACATCCTTGGTCTCCGCCGACGCCCAGGCGGTCAGCTCGGGCACGTCATCCGGATCGAGACCCGCCGCCCGGAACTCATCCGGTCCCGCCTGGGGCAACCCGATTCCGCGTTCCAGACAGATCCGCACCAGACCGCCCACCTGCTCGTGCGCACGCCGAAACGGCGCGCCGGAGCGCACCAGGTGATCGGCCAGATCGGTCGCCGCCAGGAAGCCATCATCGGCGGCCTGGGCCATCCGCTCCACCCGGAAGGTCGCGCCCAGGATCATCCCGGTCATCGCCGGCAACAACAGATCGACGGTGTCGACGGCATCGAAGAGGTAGTGCTTGTCCTCCTGCAGATCCTTGTTGTAGGCCAAGGGCAGGGCGGTCATCGCGCCCAGGAGCCCCGCGAGGTCGGCGCTCAGACGCGGCGCCTTGGCCCGCGCCAACTCCGCCGCATCGGGATTCTTCTTCTGCGGCAGCATCGATGAGCCCGAGGTGAACGTGTCATCGAGGGTGACGAAACCGGCCTCCTCACCCGCCCACATCACGATCTCGGCGCCCAAACGCGACAGGTGGACCCCCAGCTGCGCCGCGAAATGCAGGTAGTCGATCAGCGCATCTCGACTGGCGACCGCGTCGAGACTGTTCGGGCTGGGAGCCTCAAACCCAAGCTCTCGGGCCACGCGTTCCCGATCGACCGGGAAACCCACCCCGGCAAGTGCCCCCGAGCCCAGCGGGCAGGCCACCAACGCGGCGGAAATCACCTGATCGAGGCGAACAACGTCGCGCCGCAGCATCCAGACGTACGCGAGCAGATGATGCGCCAAACGCACCGGCTGGGCCCGTTGGCTGTGGGTGTAGCCCGGCAGCAACGTGTCCACATGGCGCTCCGCCTGGCCGACCAACGCTCGCGCCAAGGCTCCGATCAGCGGCCGTTGGCGCCGCGCGTGGTCGGCGAGAAACAGCAGCGTGTCGGTGATCACCTGGTCGTTGCGGCTGCGCGCCGTGTGCAGTCGCCGCCCGGCGTCGCCGACCAACTCGGTCAATCGCCGCTCAAGGGCGGTGTGGATGTCCTCATCCGACGGCAGGAAGGCGAAGCGCTCCTCCCTCATCTCCGCCTCAATCGCGTCGAAGCCGGCGGAAATCTGCCGACCGTCCTCCTGCGAGATGATCCCCTGGGCCGCCAGCATCGCCGCATGAGCGCGCGAACCGGCGATGTCGTACGCCCACAGCCGCCGGTCGACCGCCAGAGACGAGTTCAGCCGATCGAAGGCCTCCGCGGGGCCGGCCGCGAAACGGCCACCCCACAGGCGCGGGCCGCCCTCCTCGGCACCGGCGCTCATCGGGTCCCCGCCCGTTGCGCGCGGTGCTCGCCCACCACGGCCGCCAGCTGCCCGCAGACCCGGTCGACCTGGTCCTCGCGCATCTCGGGGAAGAACGGCAGCGCGATCGTGGAGGCGCTGATCGCCTCGGTGACCGGAAACTCGCCCGGCCCGTGACCGTGGCAGTCGCGGTAGTAGGGCTGCAGGTGAATGCAGGGCAGATATGGCTTGGCGGAGATCCCGCGTTCGTCCAGATCGGCGATCACGCGATCACGGTCCAGATCGGCGTCCAGACGCGGCGCGTAGACGAACCATGAGCGCTCCTGCGGCCCCTCATACATCGGGCTCAGTCCGTCGATCGCCGCGACGCGCTCCTGGTACCAGCCCGCCACCCGCGCCCGTGCGCCGAGCATGTCGCTCAGACGCTCCAGTTGAGCGACCCCGATCGCGCTGTGCACATCGGAAAGGCGATAGTTGAAACCCAGACGCGAATGGACCAGCCATGCGCCGTCGTCGGAGCGCCCCTGATTGCGCAGGCTGCGCAGCACATCCGCCAGGCGCGCATCGTCGGTGAGCACCACCCCGCCCTCGGCGGTGGTCAACTGCTTGTTGGCATAGAAGCCGTACACCGCCGGATGGCCGAACGTGCCGAGCTTCTTCCCGTCGTGGGCGCCATCGATCGTCTGACAGGCATCCTCGACCACGGCCAACCCGTGTCGCCGGGCGATGTCGACCAGCGCCGGCACCTCGGCCGGATAACCGAAGATATCGACGATCAGAATCGCCTTGGTGCGGGGAGTGATCGCCGCCTCAACCGCCGAGGGATCCATGTTGAAGGTCAGTGGATCGACCTCGGCGAACACCGGGGTCGCGCCGGTGAACACGATCGCGTTCGCCGATGCGACGAACGAGAAGGACGACGTGATCACCTCGTCGCCCGGGCCGAGCCCGAGCGCGTGCAGGCACAGGTGCAGGCCCGCCGTGCCGCTGGACACGGCCACCGCGTGCTCGACCCCGATGCGCTCGGCCCACGCGCGCTCGAATCGCGGCACCATCGGCCCCAGCGAAAGCTGACCCGAGCGCAGCACCTGGTCGACCAGCTCTCGCTCCCGCTCGCCGATGATCGGCTTGGCGAGCGGAATCCGCTCGTGCTCGCCGCTCACGCGGTCGTCCCGTGCGCGCGCGCCACCCGTCGAACCCCGTGTTCCAAGCTGTCCACCAAGGCCTCCCAGGACGCTTCGATGATGTTCTCGCTCACCCCGATGGTGCCCCAACTGTCGCGACCATCGCTCGATTCCAGCAGCACCCGCACGACCGCGCCGGTGCCCTTCGTCTCGTCGAGGATCCGCACCTTGAAGTTCACCAGGCTGATCTGAGTGAGCTCCGGCACCCGCGGCCCAAGGGCGACCCGCAGGGCCGAATCCAGCGCGTTGACCGGGCCGTTCCCCTCGGCGGTCGCCACGAGCCGCTCGCCGCGATGAATCACCTTCACCGTGGCCTCGGTCTCCACCCGGCCGTCGGCCCGCTTCTCGGTGATCACCCGGAAGCTCTCGAGCACGAAGAGCGGCCGATAGGCGCCCGTCTCGCGTTCCAAGAGCAGCTCGAATGAGCCATCGGCGACCTCGAAGTGGAACCCGTCGTGCTCCAGCTCCTTCAATCGCGCCAGGATGGCCGCGACCCGCGCGGGGTCGTCGATGTCGATTCCCAGCTCCTGCGCCTTCGCGAGGATCGTTCCGCGACCCGACAGCTCCGACACGTGCACGCTGGTGTGGTTGCCGACCTTCGCCGGGTCAACATGCTCGTAGCTGCGTCGATCGATGTTGATCGCGGCGACGTGCATGCCGCCCTTATGACCGAACGCGTTGCGCCCGACGTAGGGCGCCCAGGCGTCGGGGGGCAGGTTGACGGTCTCGGCCACAAAATGCGACAGCGCCGTCAGTTCGCTCAGGCGCTGCTCGTCGAGCACCTCATAGCCCATCTTGAGTGCCAGCGACGGGATGATGGACACCAGGTTGGCGTTGCCGCATCGCTCGCCGTAGCCGTTGATGGTGCCCTGCACCATGCGCGCACCCTCGTCGACCGCCGCCAGGCTGTTGGCCACCGCGCACTCGGCATCGTTATGGGTGTGAATGCCGATCCGCACGTCGGGGAGCGCCGCACGAACGGCCCGGATCACATCGCAGACCCGACCGGGGAGCGTCGCGCCGTTCGTGTCGCAGGGAGTCACCCACGCGGCCCCACCGGCCTCGGCGGCACGCAGGCACTCCAGGGCGTAATCGGGGTGCGCACCATAGGCGTCGAAGAAGTGCTCGGCGTCGTAGACA
>DAOKZF010000181.1:0-3989 GCA_035325785.1 Miltoncostaeaceae bacterium | reverse complement strand
CCAGAGCTACGGCTCACGCTGCGTCAAGCCGCCGATCATCTACGGCGACGTCGCCCGTCCCGAGCCGATGACGGTGAACTGGTGGCGCGTGGCCCAGGACGCCACCGAACGACCGGTGAAGGGCATGCTCACCGGGCCGATCACGATCCTCCAATGGTCCTTCGTGCGCGACGATCTGCCCCACTCCCAGGTCGCCACCCAGATCGCGCTGGCGATTCGCGATGAGGTGCTCGATCTGCAGGCCGCCGGCTGTCGCATCATCCAGGTGGACGAGCCCGGGCTGCGGGAGGGGTTGCCCCTGGAGCCGGAACGGCGCGCCGCCTATCTGGCCTGGGCGGTCAACGCCTTCCGTCTGGCCACCGGGGAGGTGGCGACCACCACCCAGATTCACACGCACATGTGTTACGCGGACTTCGACGAGATCGTCGACGCCATCGCCGCTCTGGACGCCGACGTCATCTCGATCGAGGCGTCCCGCTCGGCGATGGAGCCGCTCGCGGCGTTCGCCGAGCACTACCCCAACGCGGTCGGGCCGGGCGTCTACGACATCCACTCGCCGCGCATCCCCAGCGTTGACGACATGGAACGGCTGCTGGCGCTCGCCGAGCAACGCATTCCCCGCGCCCGCCTGTGGGCCAACCCCGACTGCGGCCTGAAGACCCGTACCTGGGATCAGACCACCGCCGCGCTCACCAACCTGGTGCGGGCGGCCGCCCGTCGGCGCGAGCGCGCGGCGAGCTCCGCCGGCTAATCGCAGCGGACCCCGGCGGGACCGTCCACCGTGGCGATCCCGCCGGGCGCCCTCAGGCGTCCTGGCGGACGAACCGGAGGATGCCCGCCGCCAGCAGAGCGGCACACCACGCCAGGAGCAACGCCACGGCGGGCAGCAGGCGTGCATCGCCGGCGCTGTCGGTGAGGGCCGACCACACGTCGCTCGACGCGCTCGCGGCGGTGAAGCGGCCCACCCGGGGAATCGCGGACAGAAACGCATCGAGCACGAACGTGTAGGCGAAGGCCACCGTGATGCCCCCGGCCATGCTGCGGGTCAGCAACACGCACGCCACCCCGACGGCGGCCAGAGACAGGTTGCCGATCGCCGCCGCCACGCCCATCCGGGCGATGTGCTCCATACTCACCGACTGGTCATGGATGGCCGCGATCGGTGACAGGCCAAGCAACAGGATCAGGAAGGCCACCAACGTCAGCGCGAGCGTCGCGCCCGCGCCGGCCATCAGTTTCCGTCCGACGGCCCGCAGGCGGCGCGGGTCGGCGCCCAGCAGGCGGCGCATCGTGTTCTGCCCGTACTCCACCCCCACCAGCCAACTGCCCAGCACGATCGCCGCGATCGACGTGGGAAGCACCGCCCCCGCCGAGACGGCGAGATCGTCCTCGCCGATCCCCCAGCGGGCGGCGCCCGCCAGGCCCAGCAGCGCCATCAGGACCACGCCGACGAGCGTCCAACGGGGCGTCGGCAGGCAGCGCAGCTTCAGCAGCTCGCCTCTCATCGGCCCCCCTGCGCCGAGGCTCCCGCCGGGGGCGGAGGTGGGGGAGGTGGCGGTATCGACGCGGCCGCTGTCCTGGGCGCACCGGAGGGCCGCGCGCCCGAGCCGGGCAAATCACCGGAGGGGATCGAGGACCCGTTGGTCAGTTCCAGGAAGACCTCCTCCAGGCTGCTGGAGCGCGGTTGCAGCGCCCGCACATAGATCCCCGCCTGGGCGAGGAGACGGCTGACATCGGATCCGTCCTCGAAGGGACCGGTGACCGTCAACTCCCCTTCCTCCCGCGCGTCGACCTGGGCCCCGGCACGCTCCAGCGCATCAATCGCCCGCGTCACCTCGTCCGGGGCGACCTCCACTCGGAAGCCCCCGTCGGGTCCGAGCAGCTCGGCCATCGCCCCCTCGGCGATCAACCCGCCCCGATCGATGATCACCGCCCGATCGCACATCAACTGGACCTCGGCCAGCAGGTGAGAGGACACCAGCACCGTGGTCCCCCGTGCGGGCAGGCGGGCGATCATCGCGCGCATCTCCACGATCCCCGCCGGATCAAGCCCGTTGGTCGGCTCGTCGAGCACCACCAACCGCGGCGATCCCACCAGCGCCAGGGCGACCCCCAGCCGCTTGCGCATCCCCAGCGAGAAGGCCCCGACCCGTCCATCGGCACGCTCGGTCAGGCCGACGGTCTCGAGCAGGTCGTCCACCGCGGCGCGATCCGGGCACAGGCCCCGAGCGGCCGCCTCAATGCGCAGGTTGTCGCGCGCGCTGGCGCGTTCGTACAGAGCCGGCCCCTCGATCAGCGCGCCCACCCGTCGCAGGACCGAGGCGAACCCGGGCCGCCCGGGCGAGGTGCCCAACAGGTCGATCGTGCCACCGTCGAGGCGTGCGAGCCCCAGCAGCATGCGCAGGCAGGTGGTCTTGCCGGCGCCGTTGGGTCCCAGCAGCCCCGTGACCGATCCGGTGGGGATCGCGAAGCTCAGTCCGTCGACCGCCGCCCGTGTGCCGTAGCGTTTTTCCACCGCGGTGAACCGCGCCAGGGTTTCCATGGGCCTATCGTGCCCGATTCGATCGCGCACACGCACGCGCAGCCGTGACGACATGCGCCACAGAACGTGCCGGCCGTCGTGCGATGCGGCTGCGTCGTTAGCCTCCCGGGCCGACCGCCGCCGCGGTCGACGACGCCGGGAGGCCACGTGAAAACCCACCGTGTGCGGGCGTATCGGTCCACCGACGGGCCGCCCCGCGAACAGCAGCTCGCCTGGGCGATCGCCCAGGTTGCGGCCGATCCGGTGCCGGTCGACGAACCGGTCGCGCGCATGATCGCCAACCGCCTGATCGACAACGCCGCCGTGGCGGCCGCTGCGCTCACCCGCGCCGCCCCCACCGCCGCCCGCGCCCAGGCGCGCGCGCACCGGCTCCGTCCGGGCGCATCGGTCATCGGCCTGCCGGCCGGGCACGCCGTCTCGCCGGAGTGGACGGCCTGGGCCAACGGGGTCGCCGTGCGTGAGCTGGACTTCCACGACACCTACCTGGCGGCCGACTACGCCCATCCGGGCGACGGCATCCCTTCGGTGTTGGCCGTCGCCCAACACGCCGGCCTGGACGGCGCCGCCCTGGTGCGCGGCATCGCCACCACCTACGAGATCCAGATCGCGTTGACCGACGGCATCTGCCTGCACGAACATCGCATCGACCACATCGCCCATCTCGGCCCGGCCGCCGCCGCGGGCATCGGCGCCGCCCTCAACCTGCCGGCCGAGGTCATCTACCAGGCGGTCCAACAGGCCCTGCACGTCACCACCACCACCCGCCAATCGCGCAAGGGCGAGATCTCCCGCTGGAAGGCGCACGCCCCCGCCTTCGCCGGCAAGATGGCGGTGGAGGCGATCGACCGGGCCCTGCGCGGAGAGACCTCCCCCTCGCCCATCTGGGAGGGCGAGGACGGCGTGATCGCGCGCCTGCTGGGCGGATTCACCGCCCGCCACACCGTGCGTCTGCCGGAACCCGGTGAGCCCAAACGGGCGATCCTGCGCTCCTACACCAAGGAACACTCGGCCGAATACCAGGCCCAGGCCTTCATCGACCTCGCCCGCCTGATGCGCCCGCTCATCGGCGACCCCGACCGCATCGCCACCGTGGCTCTGCACACCAGCCACCACACCCACACCGTGATCGGATCGGGGGCCGGCGACCCCCAGAAATACGATCCCACCGCCAGCCGCGAGACCCTCGACCACTCGGTGATGTACATCTTCGCCGTCGCCCTGCAGGACGGCGCGTGGCACCACGAGCGCTCCTACGCGCCCGAGCGCGCGAGCCGCCCCAGCACCGTCGCCCTCTGGCGGAAAATCCACACGGTGGAGGACCCCGCCTGGACCCACCGGTACCACGATCCCGATCCCGCCCGGCGCTCCTTCGGCGGACGCGCGGTGATCACCATGGACGACGGCACCGTGATCGAGGGGCCGGAGTACGAGACGGTCTACGCCTTCG
>DAOKZF010000180.1:628-4000 GCA_035325785.1 Miltoncostaeaceae bacterium | reverse complement strand
CGCGCCACGTGCGTGCGCGCGTGGGCGACGGCACGATCGAGATTGTGGAACAGGTGGTGGTGATGGGCCAGGCGATCGAGGGCACCGACCGCCCGCAGCAGCCGAACGTGCTGCGGGCGGGGACCGTTGAGCAGCACCGTGATCCCGCGGTTTTCCAGCGTCTCCACGATTTGCCCCAGCGCCTGGGCCCCGGTGGCGTCGAGCATGTTGAGATCCTTCAGCCGCAGAATCACCACGCGCACGTCGCCGACCCGGCTCAGCGTGGTGAGGAAGCGTTGTGCGGCGGCGAAAAAGAGCGCGCCGTCCAGCCGGTAGACCGCGATGTGCTCGTGCAGCAGGGCCCGCTCGAGGTGGTTGATCGGCTCGTGATCGATGAAAACCTCGTGGGCGGTGTCCTCCACCGCGCTGGTGCGCACCAACATGCGCAGCGCCAGCACGGCGGCGGCCACCATGCCCACCTCGATCGCCACGATCAGGTCGAAGACGACGGTGGTGGCGGCGGTCACGATCAGCACCAGGGCGTCGGAGCGGGTGGAGCGCAGCACCGATAGCACGTTGCGCCGGTCGACCATGCGCACGGCGGTCACCATCAGCACCCCGGCCAACGCGGCCAGCGGAATGCGCGACACCCGCCCGGCCCCCACCAGCACGACGGGCGCCAGCACCAGGCTGTGCACGATCGAGGCCAGGCGTGTGCGGGCGCCGGCGCGCACGTTCACCGCGGTGCGGGCGATCGCGCCGGTGGCGGGGATGCCACCCATCATGGGGGCGGCGATGTTCGCCAGCCCCTGCCCCAGCAGTTCGCGGTCGGGATGGTGGGGCGGGCGGTCGATCATTCCGTCGGCCACCCTGGCGGACAGCAGACTTTCGATCGCGGCCAGCGCGGCCACCGCCACTGCGGCGGTGAACAGTTCGCGCATCGGCCCCAGCTCGATGTCGGGCAGGTGCGGTGTCGGCAGGCTGCCGGGCAGCGCGTCGATGCCGGCGAGGTTCAGCCCGGCCAGGTCGCTGACCACGGTGGCGACCACGATCGCGATCAGCGACCCGGGCAGGGCGCGGTGCAGACGGTGCGAGCCGAGCATGATCGCCGCCACCAGGGCGACGATGCCGAGGGCCTGGAGGTGGTCGGTGCCGATATCCGCGCCGACGTTGCGCAGTGTCTTCAGCGCCACCAGGGCGGTGTTGTCGCCCGCGGGTCGCTCGACCCCCAGGGCGATCGGCACCTGTTGCAGGAAGATGATCGTGCCGATGCCCAGGGTGAAGCCCTCGATGACCGGCCAGGGGATGTAGGTGACCGCCCGCCCCAGGCGCAGGAGGGCCGCCAGCACGATCAGCGCCCCGGCCATCAGGCCCACCAGGGCCACCGTGGCGGGCCCGTGGTTGGCGACGATCGGCAGCAGCACCACCGCCATGGCTCCGGTGGGGCCCGACACCTGCACGTGTGAGCCGCCGAAGACCGCCGCCACCAGCCCTGCGACGATCGCGGTGACGAGGCCCGCCTCGGCGGTCAGGCCGCTGGCCACGCCGAAACCGAGCGCCAACGGCAGCGCCACGATGGCGACGGTGATACCGGCGACCACGTCGGCGCGCCAGCTCTGTCCCAGCCCCCGGTAATCGGAGCGTCGTGGCAGCAGCTCGCCGGCCGCCGCCACGACGGGGTTCACTCGCGCGACGCCTCCGCGCGCAGACCCTCCAACAGCTCCTGGGTCTGAGCGAGGTTGGCGATCAGCAGGCTCTTGGCCACCGCCAGCAGTTCCACCAGCTGCGGGTCGCGGATGGCGTAGATCACCGACGCGCCCTCCTTGTGGGTGCTCACCAGCCCGGCCCGACGCAGCACGCCCAGCTGTTGCGAGAGGTGCGACGACTCGATGCCCACCTCGGGCTGCAGTTCGCTCACCGAGCGTTCACCCTCGGCCAGCACCTCCAACGCGCGGATGCGCGCGGGGTGGGCGAGGGCGCGGAAGAGGTCGGCCTTGATCTCGTAGATGGGGCGGGTGTCGAGCCGAGGGGGGAGGGGCACCGGCGCTCCGGTCGGGGTGGGCATGGACCTGACACTAATGTCAGATTGTCAAATTACAAGATGTTATGATCGTAATCCGTACCCGTTCAACGGGGCGCCGGTTGGCGGCCATCACCGAGGGGTCCCGGTGGTGGCCGCCAACCATTCATCTCCCGCCGTCGGGCGCGCGGTTCAGCGGAAGGCCGTGAAGCCCTCGTCGGCGAGGTCCGTGAGTCGGTTCAGACCCACCCCGCCCGAGGACACCGTGTACAGGTCGGGGCCGATCACCACCGCGCGCCGGACCGCCCAGTTTCCCGGGTGCGCGATGCGTCCCTGCTCGCGCACGCCGACCGCCCGCGTCACGGTCAGGGCGACGGCGCCGGTGAAGGGCGCCTCGCGATCGTCGGGGCCGCTCCATGAGCTCAACGGGATGGCGAGCGTGCCGGTCGGCGCCCAGTAGAGCACCGCCAGATGGTCGTCCTCGGCCTCGGAGTAGCCGTTGCCCAGAGGAAGTTGGGCCAGGCGCGTGGGGCGCGCGGGGTCGGAGACGTCGAACAGCGACACCTGGGTGCCGGTCGTGACGCCGTCGGCGGTCGCGTCCTGGCCGATGCCGATCAGCGTGTCGTCGTCGATCGGATGCAGGTAGGCGCTATAGCCGTTGACCTTCAGCTCGCCCGTCACCCGGGGTGCGCGCGGGTCGCTCAGGTCGACGGTGTAGAGCGGGTCGGTTTGGCGGAAGGTGACCACGTAGCCGCGTGGGCCGAGGAAGCGCACCGCGTAGATCCGCTCGTTGCGCCCCAGCCCGCCAACCTGGCCGGTTTGGGTGAGGCGGCCGTTGGCGGTGGACAGCACGGTGACGTAGCTCTGGCCCGGTTCGTCGCCCGCCGGGGCGCTCCACCACTCGGGTTCCTGGGTGGTCGCCACCCGCAGGTGGTCCCGGTACTCCGAGAGCGAGAATTGGTTGAGCGGGTAGCCGGGCACGGTGGCGTTGGAGGTGGGCACCGTGGTGGTGGGCGAGGAGGTATCGAGCCGGTGGATCAGGGTGGTGCCGCGCGGCGCGGCGCGTCCGGTGGTGTCGGCGGCGGGGTTCACCCAGCGCGGGGCGGCCAGGTAGAGCGAGGTGGGCGAGGCGTAGATGGTCTGGGCGTCGGTGAGCAGCGCGTCGGAGTCGGTGACGGTCAGGCCGCGGTTGGTGGCGAGCGTGAGCACGGTGGTCATTCCGAGCCCCGAGTACACGCGCGGGCGGGCGACGGCGCGGCAGCCGACGATCACTCGGTTCACGCTCTTGCCGGTGGCGAGGCGGCGGATGCGCATGCGCGGCAGCCAGGCGGCGGCGGTGGGGGGGGCCACCGCGCGCCGGTTGGTGCGGCGGG
>DAOKZF010000180.1:0-618 GCA_035325785.1 Miltoncostaeaceae bacterium | reverse complement strand
GCAGAGCCGCGGCGCCCGTGAGCTCGGCGGGGTCGGCGGCGATCGAGTTGGGGGAGCTCGAGACGATCACCCGCAGGCCGGTGCCGGTGCGCCGTGCGCCGATCAGCACCCCGTCGGCGCTCATCCGCCCGCGGATGCGCATCCTCGCCGGGTTCGAGAGGTCCAGTTCGATCACCAGCACGCGCGGTGGCCGGATCGTCGACAGGAGCGGTGTGCCGGGGGCGATGCCGGGCGCCGCGGTGTCTCCCGGCGGGCCCACGTCGGACGCGCCGGGATCTCCGGGCGAGGATCCCGCCCCCGGTGCGGCGCGTTCCGGCAGGGGGCGGGCGATGCCGGCCGATTGGCCGAAGACGCCGGCCGATTGGCCGAAGACGCCGGCCGATTGGCCGAAGACGATCAGCCGGCCGTTGACCAGCATCATGCTCTGGGCGCCGATGCTCGTCAGGTCGAGGGTTCCGAGCGGGCGGGGGGCGGATCCGGGGGCGACCTCCAGGGCCCGCACGACGCCGTCGGTGAGCGTGTAGAGGCGTTGCCCGTCGGTCTTGACGATGTCGGGTTCGTCGACGCCGCCCTCCTGCAGGTTGGTGCCCGAGTGGTCGCGTCCCTCCACCGGTGCGG
>DAOKZF010000179.1:499-4001 GCA_035325785.1 Miltoncostaeaceae bacterium | reverse complement strand
TGGACGATGGCCCACCGCACTCGATGGAGCGCGGATCGCACAGTCGCCGGGCACCGATCCGGCGCGGGAGGAGAGACGATGCCCCCAACACCGGTACCGGCGGTGGTCGCCGCCGTTCTCCGCGGGCCGAATCCGGCGGTGATCGCGAGCGTGCGCGCGGACGGGTCACCCCATTCCACCGCGACCTGGTACGACTGGGAGGATGGTCGGGTTCTGCTCAGTATGGACGACAGCCGTCTGCGTCTGCGCTTCCTGCGCCATGACCCGCGGGTGTCGTTGACCGTGCTGGACGCCGAGAACTGGTACCGCCACATCACGCTCACCGGGCGGATCGCCGAGCTGTATCCGGACCGCGATCTGGTCGACATCGACCGCCTGGCACACCGCTATCGGGGTGAGCCCTACGGCAATCGCACCGCCCCGCGCACGAGCGCGTGGATGTCGGTGGATGCCTGGCATGGCTGGGACGGCAACCGACCCTTCACCGCCGAGTGATCCGGCGGGGCGCATGAATCATCTGAGCGAGGGGCACCGCGGCGGACGCGAGGGCTGGCTGCGCGCGGCGGTGCTGGGCGCGAACGACGGCATCCTGTCGACCGCAGGGATCGTGGTGGGGGTCGCGGCGGCCGACACGTCGCACGCGGCGATCGTGACCGCGGGTATCGCCGGTGTGGTCGCCGGTGCGCTGTCGATGGCGGCCGGCGAATACGTGTCGGTGAGCTCCCAGAGCGACGTGGAGCGCAGCGACCTGGAACTGGAACGGCGCGAGCTGGCCGACGACCCGGAGGGTGAGCTGGCGGAGCTGGCCGCGATCTACGAGCGGCGAGGGCTCGATGAACGCCTGGCGCGCGAGGTGGCCGAGCGGTTGACGGCCCATGACGCGTTGGGCGCACACGCCCGCGACGAGCTGGGTTTGGCCGAGCACCGCATGGCGCGGCCGTTTCAGGCCGCCTGGGCCTCTGCTCTGGCCTTCGTCACCGGCGCCGTCGTGCCGCTCGCGGCGATCTGGCTGGCACCCGCCGGCCTGCGCGTCACGATCACCGCCCTGGTCACGTTGGTCGCACTGGGTCTGTTGGGCGCGGTCGGCGCCCGCCTGGGAGGCGCGTCACAGCTGACCGGCGCGGTTCGGGTCATGGTCTGGGGCACGCTGGCGATGCTGGTCACCGGGGTGATCGGCGCCCTCACCGGCGCGGTGCTCTGAGCGACGTTCCGCGCCCCGCACATCACGCGGACGGACCGTGGCTCCGCGGTCTGCCGGCGCCCTGACGACGGGCGCCGGCAGACCGCGGCAGGTCAGGCGACGGCGGTGCCGGCCGCCAGGCGGGGGTACAGCGGGTAGCGGTCGCCGATGGCCCGCGAGCGGGCCGCCAGCGCGGTGAGCTCCGCCTCGCCGGTCTGGGGCCTGAGGGCTTCGACGATGATCCGGGCGATCTCGCGGAAGTCGTCCTCGTCCAGGCCGCGGGTGGTGAGGGCCGCCGAGCCGACCCGCAGACCGGAGGTGACCGTCGGCGGGCGCTCATCGAACGGGATGCCGTTCTTGTTCACCGTGATACCGGCCAGGTGCAGGCGGTCCTCGCCGTCCTTGCCGGTGAGCGGGGTGTCCGACAGGTCGATCAGCGCCAGGTGGTTGTCGGTGCCGCCGCTGACCAGCTTCAGCCCGCCGGCCGCCAGCTCCTCGGCCAGCGCGCGACAGTTGCGCACCACCCGCCGCTGACGCTCGCGGAATTCGGGGGTGAGGCAGTGCCCCAGCGCGACCGCCTTACCGGCGATCACGTGCATCAGCGGGCCGCCCTGGAAGCCGGGGAAGACCGCCTTGTCGACCGCCGCCGCGAGTTCCTTGGTGGAGAAGATGATCCCGCCGCGCGGCCCGCCGAGGGTCTTGTGGGTGGTGGTGGTGATCAGATCCGCGATCCCGAAGGGGCTCGGGTGCTCGCCGGCGGCCACCAGCCCGGCGATGTGGGCCATGTCGACCAGCATCAGGGCGCCGACCTCGTCGCAGATCTCGCGGAAGGCCGGGAAGTCGATCGTGCGCGGGTAGGCCGAGGCACCGACCACGACCATCTTGGGCCGCAACTCACGCGCCATGTCGCGCACCTGGTCGAAGTCGATCCGGTGGTCGTCGCGGCGCACCTGGTAGCCGTGGAACCCGTAGAACCGCCCGGAGAAGTTCACCTTCAACCCGTGGGTGAGGTGACCGCCGTGGGCGAGCGACATCCCCAGCACCCGGTCGCCGGTCGTCAACACGGCGGCGTAGGCGGCCTCGTTGGCGGTGGAGCCGGAGTGGGGCTGCACGTTGGCGTGCTCGGCGCCGAACAGCTCGCAGGCCCGATCGATCGCCAACTGTTCGACCTGGTCGACGACCTCGCACCCGCCGTAGCAGCGCTTACCGCGCAGGCCCTCGGCGTACTTGTTGGTGAGCACCGACCCGACCGCCTGCAACACCGCGTGGCTGGTGAAGTTCTCGGAGGCGATCATCTCGAGCGTCTCGCCCTGGCGTTCGCCCTCGGCGCCCAAAAGGGCCGCCATCGTCGGGTCGATATCGGCGATGTCGCGGGACAGATAGCTGTCGTCGTCGATGAAGCTCACGGGCACTCCCCCAGGTCGATCGTCACCGGTCGAGATTACACCCCACGCGGGCCAGAGCTCGGGCCAACGCGGTCGGATCGGGGCCCGGCCGCACCAGCCGCGCGCAGCGCCCATCGGCGAGGGGACGCAGGTCGAGGACCGCCGAGGCCACCCCACCCAGGGGGCCGCGGTCGACCACGCACGCCACCCCGGCGAGCAGGTCGTCCGGCACGTCGGCCACCGCCCGCGGATCGGGTCCGCCGGGGCGGTTCGCGCTGGTCGCGACCAGAGGTGTGTCGACGGAATGGAACTCGACCCCCATGCGCGGGGCGCGCAGTCCGACGGTGCCGGGGTGGCCACCGGACGCCGCCGCGTAGCGACCGCTCGGATCGGGAACCAGACAGGTGGTCGTGCCCGGCAGCACGGCGGCGGCCGCGGCGGCGACCGCCTCGGGCAGCTCGGCGAGCGCGTCGGCAAGGCGGTCCGGCGAGTAGATCAGCACCTGGCAGGCCTGGCTGCGGGGGCGTCCCTTCAGGGCGTACAGCGCCGCGACCGCCGACGGGTCGTCGAGCGCCGCGGCGAGGCCGTAGACGGTGTCGGTGGGCACCAACGCCACCCCGCCCGCAGCGATGGCGGCGGCGAGAGCCGCGAGGTCGTCGTTCACGGCAGGCGTCCGCCGCCCGTGCGCGCGATGCCGGCCAGGTCGGCGCGCGCCGCGCCATCGACGAAGCCACCCTCGCCGAGCAGGGCGAGGGCGGTCTGCGCCTGCCCGGCGCCGATCTCGATCAGGAGCCATCCACCCGGCTCCAGATATTCGGGGGCCTCGCGCACGATCCGCTCCACCGCCTCCAGGCCGCCCGGCCCGGCCACCAGGGCATCCCGCGGCTCGAAGGTCAACTCGGGCGGCCCCCCGGCGAGGTCGCGCTCGGCCAGGTAC
>DAOKZF010000179.1:0-489 GCA_035325785.1 Miltoncostaeaceae bacterium | reverse complement strand
CCCCGCCACGGCGGCGAAACCATCGGATTCGCGCATGTCCACCGCCAACCCGAGCCGTTCGGCGTTCGCGCGCGCCACCGCGAGGGCCGCCGGGGAACGATCGACCGCGCTGACCCGCAGATCGGGCCGCTCCTCGGCCAACGCCAGGGCGATCGCGCCGCTGCCGGTGCCCCAGTCGAGCACCGCCGCCCCCGAGGGGGCAACCTCGAGCGCCCACTCCACCAGCACCTCGGTTTCCGGGCGCGGCACCAACACCCCCTCCCCCACCCGCAACTCCAGGCGACGAAAGGCGCGCGTGCCGGTGATGTAGGCCAGCGGCTCGCGCCGTCCGCGGCGCGCCAGCAGGTCGCGGGCGCTCTGGAGCTCGGGCGGAGTGAGCGGCCGCTGCGATTCGGTGTACAGGTGCAGTCGGTCGAGCCCCAGGGCGTGCGCCAGCAGAAGCTCGGCGTCCAAACGCGGACTGGGCGAGCCCCGCTCGGCAAGGTAGGC
>DAOKZF010000178.1:0-4001 GCA_035325785.1 Miltoncostaeaceae bacterium | reverse complement strand
CCCCAGTCGGCCGCCAGGGTGTCGGCCGCCCGCAGGGCGCTCGATGCCGGGTCCTGAGCGGAGGCGGGCGCCTGGGGGGCGGCGAGCGCGACGGTCGGGAAGAACGCGGCGGCGGCGATCGCGGTGGTGAGGGCGAGGCGGCGAATCCGCATGCGGGCAGCATCACCCACGCCCACCGTCGGTCCACCGTTCGACCGTCTAGTCCGACCCTAGACGAAGGTCGAGGTTCGTCTCGGCGAACCGGGCGGTGGCGCACGGATCGGTGCGGGCGATCGACCTCCACGGCATGCGGGTGACGGGCGCGTCGATGGCCGGGCCGATTCCCACCCTCTCGGCGGCGCATCGCGTCGCGTCGCGGTATGAGATTCCACACATGGAGGCCGGCCAACGGCTGGGTATGTTTTTCCATACCTTTCGATTGTGTCGTGATAATGTATTGATATGGATACATCGGGTGCCCATCGGGTCTACAACGTCGACGGCGTGGGGCGGGCCGTGCGAGAGCTGCGCGAAGAGGCCGGACTCACTCAGGCGGAACTGGCCGAACTGGCGGGAATCCCGCGTCTGTACATCGTGAAACTCGAGAACGGCCACGCGACCGAACAGGTGCGTCGACTCATCGCCCTCCTGAGACTCCTCGGAGCGCGCATTGTCATCACGAAAGCCGATTGGTGAGCGACCTCTCCGTATGGATGGACGGCCATGGCGTGGTTGGGACGCTCGCCCAGAGGCGAGGAGGCCTGACCTTCACATACGCCCCGGAGGTCCTTCGCCGCGGCTCGGGCATTCCGCTCCTGTCGGTGGTGCTTCCCACCCGCAGCCGGCCGTTTCGCGGCGCGTCCGTCCACGCGTTCTTCAACGGACTGTTGCCCGAGGGCGATGCCCGCCGGATGATCGCCCACGACTTCGGGATTTCCCCGGATGACACGTTCGCGCTGTTGGGTGCGCTTGGGCGTGACTGCGCAGGGGCATTGGTCCTTCTCCCACGCGGAGAGAAACCGCCGATTGGGCATCCGACACACGATCCCTTGAGGCGTTGCTCGACCTCACGACGGTGAACGTCCTGATCGGCAACACGGATGCCCATGCGAAGAACATCGCGCTCGTGCATGGCCTGGGCGGATCGATCGCGCTCGCCCCCGCCTATGATCTGATGTCGACAACGTTCTCCCCGACCGTGAGCACGATCGCGGGGATGCGGATCAACGCGGTCCGCGACATCGATGCCGTCACACCCGACGATCTCGTCGCCGAGGCGGACGCATGGGGTATTCCGGCCGCCCGAGCCGAGGAAAGAGTCCGTGAACTGATCGCGGCGGCGCCGGCGGCGATCGCCGCCGGCGTGTGATCGGATCGACGCCCCGGAGTCATTGGTGACGCATCTCAACGGACGGGCCCGTGGTCTTCTGGCCCGCCGGGCCCAGCGGTGACCGACCGGCGGCGTGTCGGCGACGGGAGCGGTTGACGCGCCGCGGCCGCCGGGGGGTCAGACGCGCCCGGCGGCGTGGCCCGCGTGGCCCGTGCGCGCCCGCCAGAGCCGGGCGACAGCCACGGCGGTGCGGGCCAGGTCGCGTTCGGTGTCCCTCAGCGCCTCGGGCAGGGGCCGAGGGTGGGTGGCGATGGTGAACGCGGCGGTGAATCCGGCGTCGGCGAGCGCCCGCGGGCCGAGGTGCAGCGCCCCGCAGAGGGCCACGCAGGGCACGCCGGCGGCGGCGGCCGCGCGGGCGACCGCGGCGGGCGCCTTGCCGTGGAGGGTGGTCGCATCGAGGGCCCCCTCGCCGGTGATGCACAGCTCGGCCGCGGCGATCCGCCGGGGCAGCTCCAGCGCGTCGAGCACCAGATCGGCCCCGGGCACCAGTTCGGCCCCCACCAGGGCGGCGAGCAGGCCGCCCACTCCACCGGCCGCGCCGGAGCCGGGCAGCGCCTGCACGTCGCATCCGGTGGCCTGCGCCAGCACGGCGGCGAACGCGCGCAGGCCGGCGTCGAGCCGTTCGACCGCGGCCGGGTCGGCGCCCTTTTGGGGGGCGAAGGTGCGGGCGGCCCCATCGGGTCCGTGAAAACGGGTGGCCACGTCGCAGGCGACCCTGATCGTGACGCCCCTCAGGCGCGGGTCGAGGCCGGTGAGGTCGAGCCGGGCGACGCGGGCGAGGTCGGCGCCGATGCCGGCGAGCTCGCGGCCGGCGGCGTCGAGGGCGCGCGCGCCCAGGGCGACCGCCAGCCCCAGGCCACCGTCGTTGGTGGCGCTGCCGCCCAGACCGACCAGGATGGTCGTGGCCCCCAGATCGAGGGCGGCGCGCAGCAGGTCGCCGGTGCCGTGGGTGCCGGTGGCCTCGGGGTCACGTTCGACGGCGCTCAGGCGTTCGTAGCCGGAGGCCTGGGCCAACTCGACTACCGCCACGCGGTTGGGCAGCTCGCCCAGGGTGGCATCGACCGGGCGCCCGAGCGGGTCGCGCACGGCGACCGCCCGTCGACGCCCCTGGGCGGCGGCGATCAGGGCGTCGGCGGTGCCCTCTCCCCCGTCGGCGACCGGCAGGGCGAGCACCCGGGCGTCCGGGGCTCCCAGCCGGACGCCGGCGGCGATCGCCCGGGCCACCGCGGCCGGCGCGAGGGCGCCCTTGAAGGCGCCCGGCGCGACGACGATCACCACCAGTTCATCTGCAGGAAGCCCGCCAGGCGCTCCTCCCAGGCGCGCTGGTCGACGCCCGCCTCCTCGCGCAGGCGCATCAGCTCGCGCGCGTCGTCGCCCACCAGGCGGCGGAATTGGTCGTCGCCGGTGGCGGCCTGGTGGATCGCCTCGGCGACCTCCTCGGCCGTCGACTGACCTCGTTCGCGCCAGGCACCGAAGCCCGCCCGCAGCTGGCCGAGCAGTTCGGCGTAGGGCCCCTCACCGCGGGAGGCGGCCCCGGTGCGGCGGGTGGCCGAGGAGAAGTCGGTGTGGATCATGCCCGGTTCGATCGAGGTGACCCTCACCCCGAATGGGCGCAACTCGAACGCCAGCGATTCGGTGATCGACAGCAGGGCGTACTTGCTGGCGTGGTAGACGCTGGTGAGCGGGTGGGTGAGGTGGTCGCCGACGGTGTTGACCACCACGACGGTGCCGCGTCCGGCCCGGCGCATCGCCGGCACGCCGGCCTGGATCACCGCGAGCGCCCCGTAGAAGTTGGTCTCGAACATCCGGCGGGTCTCGTCGTGGTCGACCTCCTCCACGGCGCCCATCACGGCGTAGCCGGCGTTGCTCACCAGGCAGTCGAGCGCTCCGCCGGCCCGCTCCTCGGCGGCGGCGACGGCGGCGCGCACCTGGTCGTGGTCGGTGACGTCCAGCGGGACGATGGTGACGTTGGGGGTGTCGGCGTAGTCGACGCGGGCGCGTTCGAGGTCGCGCACGCCGGCGACCGCGTGCCAGCCGGCGGCGGCAAAACGCGTGGCGGTGGCGCGCCCGACGCCGCGCCCGGCGCCGGTGATCAGGACGGTCGGTTGCTGTTCGCTCATGGCGTCACAGGCTAATCGTTTGGCGTGGCGGCGGCACCCTCGGGTGCCCGATCGGCCGATCGGGAGTCGGTGCTGGCGGCGAGCGCCGGCGGGATCGGCTCCTCGCGGGTGATCGCCCGCGAGTCGGCCAGCGGCAGCGACACGGTGAAGGTGGTGCCCTCTCCCACCCGGGAGGCGACGGAGATCGCGCCGTGGTGGGCGCGCACCAGGCCGCGGGCGATCGCGAGGCCCAGGCCGGCGCTGTGCCCCTCGCGGGAGGTGTCGGCGCGATAGAAGCGGTCGAAGATGAAGGGGAGGTCGTCGGCGGGGATGCCCTCGCCGCTGTCGGCGACGGTGATCGTGGCCCGGGCGGCCGCGGGCTCGGTGCCGACCGCGACGCGCACCCGCCCCCCGGCCGGCGTGTGGCGCACGGCGTTGTCGAGCAGGATCACCAGCACCTGTTCGATGCGCGCCGCGTCGCCGATCACGGTGACCGGCGCCGGCGGCGCCTGGACGCCGAGGCCCAAACCGTC
>DAOKZF010000177.1:0-4051 GCA_035325785.1 Miltoncostaeaceae bacterium | reverse complement strand
GACGATGTCGTTCTCCAGCCGCTCGAGGCTGTCCTCACTCACCTCAGATACTCCCGGAAGAAGTCCACCGTGGCGTCGATGCGCTCCGGGGCGTGCTGCAGCGAACCGTGGTCGCCCCCGACCGCCACGCGCAGGCGCACCGGATTCGGCGCCAGGGTGGCCAGGTGAAAGGAATGGGCCCACGGCACCGTCCGATCGCCGGTGGCATGGAGGAAAAACCGGGCCACCCCCGGACGGCGGACCGCCGCCTCCACGCTCAGGGCACGCGGCCAGTCATCCCCCAAACGCCGTGCGAGCGCCGCCGGGCGAGCGGTGCAGATTGCCACCACCGCGCCGACGCGCGGATCGTCGCCTCCCACCAGGGCGAGCAGAGCGCCCATCGACGACCCGCGCAGGCCCAGGGAACGGTGCCCCCGCGCCGCGAGCCAATCCAGCGCCGCCCGCACATCGTCCACGGAACCACCGTCCAGGCGGCCCGCGCTCGCCCCGTGCCCGCGCACGTCAATCGCCAGGGCCGCCAGCCCCGCCGCGGCCAGCGCGCCGCCCATGTCCATGTGGTTCTCCTTGCGGCTTCCCAGCCCGGGCACAATCACCACCGCGGGCGCCGTTGTGGGAGCCCGCCAGAAGAGGCCCGCGAGCCGGGGGCCGGCGGGGGCAGGATATGTCTCCGGTGCGGGCGGTCTGGAACCGTCCGCCCGCCGATGATGCCGCTTCACCAGGTACTGCCGCCCTCCGCCGCGCTCACGCCCGAGGGGCACCTGTCGCTCGGTGGCTGCGACGTGGTTGCCCTGGCGGCCGAGTACGGCACCCCGCTGGTGATCTACGACGAGGACGCGATCCGACAGGCGGCCCGCGCCTACCGAACCGCCCTCGACGCACACGCCCCCGGCGGCCAGATCATCTACGCGTCCAAGGCCTATTTCGGGCAGGCGGCCCTGCGGTTGCTGCGCGAGGAGGGGCTTTCGGTCGACGTCGCCTCCGGCGGTGAGCTGTACGCCGCACTGCAGGCCGGATTTCCGCCCGAACGGATCCACCTGCACGGAAACGCCAAGAGCGAACAGGAACTGCGCGAGGCGCTCGCCGCCGGCGTCGGCACGGTGATCGTCGACAACCTGGCCGAAATCGCCACGCTCGATCGGTTGGCGGGGGAGGTCGGACGCCACCAGGAGGGGTTGGTGCGCGTCACTCCGGGGGTGGAAGCGTCGACGCACAGCTACATCGCCACCGGCCAGCGCGACTCCAAGTTCGGGTTTTCGATCGAGGGTGGGGCGGCCGAGGAGGCCGTCGCCCGGGTGCGTGATTCGCGCTCGCTCGTGCTCACAGGGCTGCACTGCCACATCGGCTCGCAACTGTTCGATCTGTCGGCGTATGCGGCGGCCGCGGCGATCCTGGCCGACTTCGCCGCCCGGGTCGACGGTACGGATCTCGCGGTGCTCGACATGGGCGGGGGGCTGGGGATCGCCTACCTGCGCGACGAGCGCCCCGCGCCGATCGACACCCTGGTCGAAACCGTGGCCGCGGCGGTGCGCGAGGAGTGGCGTCGGGTGGGGCTGCCCCAACCAACGCTGATGCTCGAGCCCGGGCGCAGCATCGTCGGGCGCGCCGGGGTGACGCTCTACCGAGTCACATCATTGAAGGACATCGTCGGGGTGCGCCGCTACGTGGCGGTTGATGGTGGCATGAGCGACCTGCTGCGCCCGATGCTCTACGGGGCCAGCTACGAGAGCCTGATCGCCAACAGCGCCGACAGCGAGCCGAACGGCCCCGTCCGGATCGTTGGCAAACACTGCGAGAGCGGCGACGTGATCATCCCCGAGGCCGTTCTGCCCGAGGTCGCCCTGGGCGACCTGATCTGCGTGCCCGCAACCGGCGCGTACGGGGTGGCGATGGCCTCCAACTACAACGGCGCCACCCGTCCGGCGGTGGTGTTCGTCTCTGATGGAGACGCCCGGTTGGTGACCCGACGCGAGACATACGCCGACCTGATGGCCCGCGAGCTGTGAGCGCCCCGGTGCACATCGGTCTGCTGGGGTGCGGCACCGTCGGCCAGGCGGTGGTGCGCGCCCTGAATGAGGACGGCGAGGCGATCGCGCGCGCGTCCGGCCATCGGCTGCGGGTTGGTCCGATCCTGGTGCGCGACCGCGACAGGGCCCGACCCGGCATCGACCCCGATCAACTCACCGACGACCCCGAGCGGGTGATCGACGATCCGGATGTGTCGGTGGTCGTCGAGGTGATGGGCGGCGTCGAGACCCCCTTCGAGCTCCTGAGCCGCGCCCTGGCGAGGGGCGTGTCGGTGGTGACCGCCAACAAACAGCTGATCGCCCGCCATGGGCCCGAGCTGCTGGAGTTGGCCGAGGCGTCCGGGGCGGAGCTGCGCTTCGAGGCCTCGGTGTGCGCGGCCATCCCGGTGATCAAGGTTTTGCGGGAGTCGCTGTTGGCGGCCCAGATCACCGCGGTCACCGGGATCGTGAACGGCACGACCAACTTCATCCTGACCGAGATGACCCGCTCCGGGCTCGACTACGACGAGGCCCTGCGCCAGGCGCAGGATCTCGGCTACGCCGAGGCCGATCCGACCGACGACGTCGGGGGCGCCGACGCCGCCGCCAAGATGGCGATCCTCTCGTCGATCGCCTTCCACTCGCGGGTGGGAATCGACGACGTGCCCTTCGAGGGCATCGATCGGCTCCGATCCGAGGACATCCGCCAGGCCGAGGCGCTCGGATTCGTCGTGAAGCTGCTGGGGGTGGCGAGCCTGCAGGAGCGGGGCATCAGCGTGCGCGTGCACCCCACCCTGGTGTCGCGCGCTCACCGGTTGGCGGCGATCAGCGGCCCGGACAACGCCGTGCTGATCAACTCTCGCACCACCGGAGAGCTGATGCTGGTCGGGCCCGGGGCCGGCGGCGACGCGACCGCCTCGGCGGTGATCGCCGACATCCTCTCGATTCTCGGCACCCACAAGGGGTCGTTCCTGCACAACGCCCTGGCCGATTCGGGCCGTCCGGTGCTGCCGCCCGAGGATGTCCACAGCGCGTTCTACGTGCGGATGTCCGTGGCGGATCGCCCCGGGGTGCTCGCGCGGGTGGCGTCGATCTTCAGCGCGCAGGGGCTCTCGATTCGCACCGTCGTGCAACGGGGCACCGGCGATGGAGCCCATCTGGTGCTCATCCTGCACCGAGGCCCGGAACGTCAGATGCGCGTGGCGCTGGAGGCGATCGGTGCGTTGGAGGATGTGCACGGCGAACCGGTGATGCTGCGGGTGCTCGGAAGCGGAGAGGGAGAGCTGTGATCGCGTTGATCGACAGGTACCGGGAGTTCCTCCCGGTGACCGATGCCACACGGGTGATCTCGCTCGGGGAGGGCAACACGCCGCTGGTCCCGCTCGAGCGCCTGTCGGAGCGCTTCGGGGTTGAGCTGTACGCCAAGTACGAGGGCATGAACCCGACCGGGAGCTTCAAGGATCGCGGCATGTGCATGGCGATCACCAAGGCGGTCGAGGAGGGGGCCCGCGCGGTGATCTGCGCCTCCACCGGCAACACCTCCGCGTCGGCCGCCGCATACGCGGCGAAGGCGGGGATCACCGCCGCCGTGGTGATCCCCGACGGGAAGATCGCCGCCGGCAAACTCGCCCAGGCGCTCATCTACGGGGCCCAGGTGCTGTCGCTTGCCGGCAGCTTCGACGACGCCCTCACGGTGGTGCGCGAGTTGGCCGACCGTCATCCGATCGCGCTGGTGAACTCGGTCAACGAGTACCGGATCGACGGACAGCGCACCGCCGCGTTCGAGATCTGTGACGAGCTCGGCGACGCTCCCGACGCCCTGTGCATTCCGGTGGGGAACGCCGGCAACATCAGCGCCTACTGGCTCGGCTTCCAGCAGTACCGTCAGGCCGAGCGCTCACAGCGGCTGCCGCGCATGTACGGCACCCAGGCCGCCGGGGCGGCGCCGCTGGTGGTGGGTCACCCGGTCGCCCATCCCGAGACGATCGCCACCGCAATCCGCATCGGCAACCCCGCGCGCGGCGACCAGGCGATGGCCGCGATGAACG
>DAOKZF010000176.1:0-4114 GCA_035325785.1 Miltoncostaeaceae bacterium | reverse complement strand
GTTGTTCAGATGCACCCGGTCGGCGGTGAACCATTCCCCATGATCGGCGCTGTGACGGTTCCAGTCGGCGATGCGCACCAGAGGCTGGTCGCCGCGCCGCTCGGCTCGACGAGCGACATCTCGAATCACCGCGTTGATCTGCGCGTAACTGCCCTGCGTCTCGCGCAGGGTCGTCCACACCACCGCGCGCACGCCGGCACGCCGAAAGGCGCGCATCGCCGCGCCGACGTCGTAACGGCCCCGCCAGTCGTTGTAGCCAACGTGCACCACCACGACATCCCCAAGCCGTGGCCCGAGCGCCGACGCCAACGCCACCGCCGACTCGGGGCTGCCGCCCAGACACCCCGGCACGCTCAACGAGCGACACGAGCGCGCCTCCAACCGAAGATCGAGTCCCCGCCCCAGCAACCGCGGCGCCTGGGGGGTGAAGGCGAAGGAGGCCTCCACCGAATCGCCGATCACCGTCACCCGGGGCGTCGCGGCCGACGCGCTCGCAACCAGCGGGCCGCCGAGGCACAGGCAGACCACCGCTCCCGCCGACCACCGGACACCGCGCGAACGCACCATCACCGCTCCGGAGATCGGGAACCGTCGTCGATCAGCGCGCAACGCTCACCAACGCCCGCCCCGACCGCGACAGCGCCCAGACGTGCCGTGCGCTGAGGACAAGACGCGGGCTCAGGAGCATCGGAACACGGCCGCTCGCGCTCGACCGGCCGGTGCGCCCGGCCAGGCGCACGATCGTGCGCCGATCGCGCTCGAGCAGCCACACATCCCCGTCACGCGCCGCCACCGCGCTCACCCCGGCGCGCACCACGCGCCGGGCACCGCTCGGACCGACCCGCATCAGGCGTCCATCGGCCAGCAGCACCCAGGCATCCGCACCGGACGCCGCCACGGACGATGCGGTGTCGGGCAACCCGACGGTGCGCAGCGGACGGCCGGTGCGCGCAGCGCGCCGCTCCAACCGCGCCCGCCCGCCGGGGGCGACGGCGGCGACCCACAGAGCCCGACGGTTGGCGGCGATCGCGGTGACCGATCCGGGCGCGAGACGCAGCACGCGAGGCGCCCCTTCGCCGTCGGCGGGCGAGACGAGCCGCCTGCCCCGCAGACACTCGGCGTCCTGGGCCTCGCAGCCGCTCACCAGCCAGAGCACATCGCCCGCCGCGGCCACGCGCCTCACGCGGTCCGCCGCCACCGCGACCGGCGAGCGGCGATCGTCGCGCCCCACCACCGCGCGGCGCATCACCCCCGCGGCCCGGTCGGCAATCCACGCCGAGTTGCCATCGCCCAACAGCACCTCGGGATCGGCCAGATCGACCGGCGGACCCAACGGCGCCCCGGAGCGGTCGTCGCGTCCCCTCAGCCTGCCGGCGGACACCAGCCACACCGCGTCCGGACCGGCGACGATCCCACCCGCGCCGACGCGCAGACGGGTCGCGACAAGCGGCAGGTGCACCGGGCGACCGTCGATCGAGACCCCCAACCGCGCGAAGGCATCGAGCACGGCCTCCCGCTGAAGCCCGGCCAACGCCACCGCGCCGGCGCCGTTCGGATGGACCCGGTCGGAGCTGAACCAGTCACCGCGCCCGGCGCTGAGGGTGCGCCAGTCCGCGATGCGCGCGAACGGACCGTTCGCGCCGGGGCGCGCGTGGCGACGCGCGATCGCGCGAATCACGGCGTTCACCCCGGACGCGTCGCGCTCGGCCTCGTGGAGGGTTGTCCAGACCACCGCCCGCACCCCCGCCCGCCGGAACGCGCGCATCAGCGCCGGGGCGTTACAGACGGGCGCCCCATCGTTGTAGCCCACGTGCACCCCGACCACGGCGCCCACCCGCTCGCCGAGCCCCTCGGCAACCGTCAACGCCGACTCGGGGCTCCCGCCGAAACACCCGGGGCGCACCAGCAAACGACAGACGCGCGCCTCCATGCGCAGATCGAGCCCGCGGCCCAGCACGGCGCGGGCGCGTGGCACCAGCGAGAACGACTCCTGCACGGAGTCGCCGATCACCGTCACCCGGGGCGCCGAACGGGCCGGCGCACCGACCGCTCCCATCAGCAGCAGAACGAGGACGCCGATCAGCCACACCGGCGTGCGTCGGCGGCGAGCGGCGCCGCACGGGCGGGCCCCGGTGGATGTGATCCGTTCGCTCAGGCGAACCGCACGGTGATGGTCGCCACCCGGTCCTTCTTGGTGACGAACACGGTTTCCGTCCGTCGCCCGGCAAAGCGCCCGGGCAGGCGGCACTCAAAGGCGTTCGTGCCCACCAGCGCCGGCCGGCATTTCGCCTTCGGATAGGCCTTCTCGAGGGCCGCGCGGGTCGAGCCGACCCCGATCCCCGAGGCGGTCCGCTGCTTCTTGCCGACCACCGTAATATCGAGCGCCTTGCCGGCGACGAAGTACACGCCCAACCCGTGGCGCTTCAGGTAACGATAGTTGAGGATGTTGCTGCCCGGCTCGGGCGTGCCCAACGTCGCCTTCACCTTGGCGGCCGAGTCGCCCAATGCGACACCCGCCACCTTCGAGCCCGGCACGATCTTCGCCTGAGCCACCGCGGGAATCGCCACCAGGCAGGCCCCGACCACCCCGACCGCCGCCAGCCGTCGAACCGCTCTCATCCTGTTCTCCTTGAGTCGCTCTCCCCGGGACGATCGCCGATCGACCCGCCCGCGGCAAGCGCCTCGGTCAGCGTGTGCGTGTACACGTCCACGCCCCGAGCGTTCATGTGCGCTCCGTCCACCAGCAGCCCCGGCCGATCCGAGGCGGTGTACCAGTCGATCAGGCGCACGTTCGGGAACCGTGCCACCGCCCCGCGCAGCGTCTCATTCACCGAGTCCTGCCAGGGCAAGGGCACACGCACACTCACCAGAAACACCCGCGGGCGGGCGGCCAGGTTGGTCAGCAGCGCGTCGAGGTCGGCGGGCCTGACGAACGAATTGTTACCCAGGTGGACCACCACCGGAGAGTCGGCGGGCATCCGGCGCAGATGGGCGCGCACCAGGGCCGCACCCTCCGGAAAGGTCCGCCCCGCCTGCGCATCGATCACCGACCGCCGGCCAAAGGTGCGCACCAACCCGTCGCGCGCCCCGAGCATCACCGAGTCGCCCACGAACAGGGGCGGCGACGTGTCCGCAGGATCCGCGGCGTCGGGGACGCCCCGCGCAGAGGCCGTTGCGCCATGGGCGTCGGCGGTCAGGCCGGGGATGGCGGTCGTGCCGGGCGGCACCAGCGCGACCGCCCCCACCAGCGCGAGCATGGCGGCGAGCGCACCCGAGACCGCCGCGATCCGCAGGGGCCGCCCGATCCGGCCATCCCACGCGCGCAGCCCTTCGCGCACGCCGCGCAGCCCCGCCCGCCGGAACGGCACCTCGACCAGACGATACGACAACTCGGTGAGCGCGAACATCAACACCAGCCGCACCAGCAGCAGCGGCAGGCCGTCAAGGGGCACGTCCTCGTGCGGCCGTGTGAGAGCGATGACCGGCCAGTGCCACAGATACAGGGCGTAGCTGCGCAACCCCAGCCACACGAGCGGGCGCCAACCGAACAGGCGCGCCATCGGCATGCCGCTGTCGGCGGCGGCCGCCACCAGCAACGCCGACGCCACCGCCACCAGCGCAAAACCTCCGCGGTACAGGCGCTCGTCCAGGTCGCCCAGAAACGCCATCGCGCCCAGCACCACCACCAGGCCGCCGACACCGATCACCTGCACCGCGCGGCGCACCCGACGGCGCCGCGGGTCACCACCGCGGGCGGCCGCCGGCAGCAGGGCCAGACCAACCCCGGCCAGGAGCGCCACCGCGCGGGTGTCGGTGCCGTAGTAGATCCGCGACGGATCGGAGTACGGCTGCCACAGCACCCAGGCCAAGACGCTCGAGCCGATCGCCGCCGCAACAACCAGCACGCCCAGGACCGCCCGCGACCAGCGGACCAACATCAGAACGCCCGCCAGCACCACCGGCCACACCAGGTAGAACTGCTCCTCGATCGCCAGCGACCACAGATGCAGGTACACCGAGGGACGGCCGAAACGCTCGAAGTAGGGCACGTCGACCACGATGAAGTACCAGTTGCTGACATAGGCCAGGGCCGCCACCGCCTGCCCGCGCACCC
>DAOKZF010000175.1:0-4122 GCA_035325785.1 Miltoncostaeaceae bacterium | reverse complement strand
CCCTCACCGTCGGCTTGTGCGCCTTGAGCGCCTCGCCCGCCCCGGTGACGGTTCCGCCGGTGCCGACCCCGGCGACCAGGATGTCGACCGCTCCCTCCGTGTCCGCCCAGATCTCCTCACCGGTGGTCCGGCGATGGATCCCGGGGTTCGCGGGGTTGGTGAACTGCTGGGGCATGAAGCCCCCGTCGGTGTCGGCGGTGATCTGCTCCGCCCGGGCGATCGCCCCGCGCATCCCCTCAGCGCCCGGCGTCAACACCAGCTCGGCCCCGTAGGCGAGCAGCAGCGCGCGTCGCTCGGCCGTCATCGTGTCGGGCATCGTCAGGATGCAGCGGTATCCCTTGGCGGCGCAGGCGAAGGCCAGCGCGATGCCGGTGTTGCCCGAGGTCGGCTCCACGATCACGTTGCGCCCGGGCGCGATCTTGCCGGCGGCCTCCGCCGCGTCCAGCATCGCCAGACCGATGCGGTCCTTGACCGACCCGGCCGGGTTGGCCGCCTCGAGCTTGCCCAGGACGGTCGCTCCGAGGCCGGCGCTCAACCGGCGCAGGCGCACCAGGGGAGTCCCGCCGATCAGGTCGGTGATCGAATCCGCGATCGGCCGGCGGGTGATCTTGGCGGCGCTCATCGCGCCACCTGGGCGTCGACGACCAGTCGGGCGAGGTCGGTTTCGGGGCGGGCGCCCATGTGGGAAATCACCTCGGCCGCGGCCAGTCCGCCGATCGCGGCGCATTCCGGCAACGATCGCCCGCTCGTCAGGCCGTGAAGGAACCCGGCCGCGTACAGGTCACCGGCGCCGGTCGTGTCGACCACTCGGTCCACCGGAGCGGCGGACACCTCGTGGTGTTCATCGGCGGTGAGAACCACCGATCCCTTCTCCGAACGGGTGACGACCACAATCGGGCAGCGTCCGCGCACGGCGGCGAGGGCCCGATTCAGGTCGTCGGTCTCGTAGAGGGCGGTGATCTCGTCCTGGTTGGCGAAGAGGATGTCGATCCCGTGGTCGACCAGCTCGCGGAACTCGTCGCGGTGGCGTTCCACGCAGAACGGATCCGAGAGGGTGAGCGCCACCCGCCGACCGGCGTCCTTGGCGATCGCGATCGCGGCGCGGAACGCCTCCTTGGCCTCCGGCGGGTCCCAGAGGTAGCCCTCGAGATAGGTGATGTCGGCCGCGCGCACCAGAGGAGCGTCGATGTCGCTGGGGCTCAGGCCGACCGAGGCACCCAGATAGGTGCACATGGTGCGCTGGGCGTCGGGGGTGACCATCACCAGGCAGCGCGCGGTGCCCGGCCCGTCGGTGGCGGGCTCGGTGGAGAAATGCACACCGGTCGCCCGAATGTCATGGGTGAAGATCCGGCCCAGGTCATCGTCGCGCACCCGACCGATGTACGCGGTTGTGCTCCCCAATGAGGCCGCACCGGCGATCGTGTTCGCGCAGGAGCCGCCGGATACCTCGATCGCCGGGCCGAGGTTGCGGTAGAGCCGATCCGCCTCGGGCGCGTCGATCAGCGCCATGGTGCCCTTCACCAGACTCTCGGCCTCGAGGGCGGCATCGTCGGTGTGCGCGAGCACGTCGACGATCGCGTTTCCGATACCGAGAATGTCCAGCGATCCGCTGTCCGCCATGCGATCTCCCCGTTGCATGTCGCATCCGTCATCGGCCGCCGACGGCCACCGATGACCGCTCAGATAAAGAACATTGGCGCCGTGCTGGCGCGGGCCTCACGTTCCACGATGTCGGCGACCGTGACCCCCGCCAACACCTGACAGAGGGAGGCGCGAGCCTCCTCCCAAATGTCCTCGCCGGTCGGCCGCTCATCGTTGGCCGCCAGTTGCCCGTCCACGATCTCGACCACGTCCAGCACGGTCACCTGCGTGGGCGGTCGGCGAAAGGAGTAGCCCCCCTTGACGCCCCGCTGGCTCTGCAGGATACCGGCGCGCCGTAACCCGGCGAAGAGCTGTTCCAGGAAATGCAGCGGGATCGCGCGCGCCTCGGCGATCTCGAGAATCGGCACCGGGTTGGTCGTGCCGCGCTGGGCGAGTTCGGTCAGCGCCAGCACCGCCGAGCGACTCTTTTCAGAAATGGTGATCACCGCAACCCCACAATTCCTCCGGGTGATTCGGAGTTTAGCGGATCACGCCGATCGCCGAACGCGCGGCACCGTCAATCGTCCACCAGGAAAATGTTGGTGTGCCCTTCGCGCACCGTTTCGGGGCGGTGCGTCCTCCCCTTGGACGCGCGCACCTGGTAGACGCGCTCGAGGGTGTCGATCCACCCGTCGAGATCCGCGACCATCAGCTCGTAGGCGCACTCGGCGGTGTGCAGCAGCATGCGCGGGCGACGACCGGTGGTGGGCATCGCATCCACATGGCGCGGGAAACGTTCGATCGTGTGAATGTCGTCGAGGGGGATCGATCGACGCTTGGCGCGCAGCAGGGTGTCGAGCACCGTCGGCAGGAACACCAGCCGCTCCTCGGTCAGCACCAGGTCGCCGTGGCGCCCGAGCCAGCCATTCTGCAGATCCGCGCCGCCGCGTTTCAGGATCGTCTCGTCGGGCCCCGGCGGCGTGGCGTGCGCGACCCGCGGCAGGCGCGTGTGCGAGCGTTCCTTCGACCCCATCACCACTCTCCCAGACGTTCTTTTTCCGGTCCCGGGGACCGTCGTGCATCGGCGCGCATGCGCTCACGGGCGACGCCGCCGGGCAGATTACAGGCCACTCCGAGAACGCTCAGCGCGTGCCCGGCGGAACCCAGAGGCGCGCTGCGGGGTCCGGACCGGCCGCCGGCGGAGGCTCGGGCGGCGCCTCCCCCGCGGGCGCCCCCTCGCCGCCCTCGACCAGGCGGGCGTAGGCCATCTGGATCTGGGCCAGCGGCTCGCGGAAGGGCCGCACCTGGGCGGGACCCATCTCGCGCTCGCCGACGCCGATCAGGGCCCGAGCGGCCTCGATCGCCTGGCGCGCCTGAACCGGGTCGGCCACCTCCGCCCCCGCCGGGCCCAGCCCAAGTCGGATCGCCGCCATGTCGAGGAAGGTGATCAGGCTCTGGAAGAGCACGTCGCGCACGGGGGTGTGCGCCAGGCGCTCGGCCAGCATCTGCGCCACCTCCTCCTGGGTCGGCTGCGCGCCGGGAGGCGGGTCGGTCGGCTCGCTCATCGCGGTCTCCTTCGGGGGTCTGTGCGACATGGGTGGCTCACGCGGCACCGATGGCCAGCTGCGAGAGGACCTCCTGCGCAGACAGCTTGGGGCGCTCGACGGTCTGGGCGTGCACCGCCCGCACGTCCCCGTCGCGCGCGAACAGGGCACGCTGGCGGTCGGCGCCGTTGCCCCCGCGCAGCATCCGCTCGACGGTGGCGAGGAAGGGGCGCAGCCCCAACGGTTCGTGGGTCGCCTCGCTCCAGGCGAGCAGTCGTTCGATCGCGGTAGCGGTGGGGCGTTCAACCCCCCGGTCGAGGTCGATCAGCCGTCCGCCGATCCCGTGGCGTTCGGCCCGCCAGAGGTTCTCCTCGATCAGACCGCGCTCGTGGACCGGCAGCGGACGGCCGGCGTCGTAATCGGCGGCGAACCCGGCCACGCAGGCCAGCGCGAGCGCCCCGACCGCCAGGGCCTCGCTCATTTCGGTCTGACCGTCGCAGATCCGGATCTCCACCGTGCCGAAACTGTGGTGCGGCCGGACGCTCCACCAAATCTGGGTCGCGGTCACCACCGAGTTGGTGGATTCCAAGAGCGCCACGCGGCGCCGATAGGCCTCCCAATCCGGGAGGGCATCGGGGATGCCGCAGCGGGGGAAACTCTTGGTGAATACCTGAATGCGCGTGGAGGCCAGGCGCGTGTCGCGCTCGGCGAACAACGGACTGTTCGCGGAAAGGGCCAGCAGTTCCGGGAGCACGCTGCGCAGGGCCGTGCAGATCGCCAGCGCCCGATCGGCACCCCGGATGCCGACGTGCAGGTGGATCGACCAGGTGTTGTTCGTCCAGGCGACATAGCCCAGGTCATGTTCGAGGCGCCGGTAGTGCTCGGTATCGATGATCCGCTGTTCGGTCCACGGGCTGAACGGGTGCCCTCCGGACACGCCGAGCGCCAACCCGAGCCGTTCGGCGTTCGCGCGCGCCACCGCGAGGGCCGCCGGGGA
>DAOKZF010000174.1:0-4135 GCA_035325785.1 Miltoncostaeaceae bacterium | reverse complement strand
CGCGCCAGCAGGTCGGCGTACTCCGCCCGCCAGCGTTCGGACACCAATTCGGGGCGTTGATGGAGGAAACCGGGGAAGAGGTAGAAGGCGGGGTGAGGGAGGGAGAAGCGCTTCTCGCCGATGCCGCCCTTGCGGACGATCAGGATCTGATGGCCCCGACAGAGGGCCTCGATCGTCACCGCCCATTCCTTCAGTGCGTGTTGCGCCACCCGGCCAGACTACCGCAGAGACCACGACCCGCGGTCGGTGAGCGGCGAACCCCTGATAACCTCGCTCGCATGATCGACGAGATTCTCTCCCGCGCCGCCGACGGCGGGCGCATCAGCCCCGAGGAAGCCGTCACGCTGTACCGCGACGCGCCGCTGGCCGACCTGGGGGCGGCCGCCGACGCGGTGGTGCGCCGCACATACGGCGACACCGTCACCTACAACGTCAACGCTCACCTGAACCCGACCAACATCTGCGTGGTCGGGTGCGGTTTCTGCGCCTTCGCGGTGTGGACCGAGAAGGACCCCGAGGCCTACGCCTACAGCGTGGATCAGTTGGTGGATCGCGGTCGTCAGCTGGCCGAGTTCGGCATCACCGAACTGCACATCGTGGGCGGCATGACCAAGGAATACAACCTCGAGTACTACGAGGAGCTGTTCCGGGAGCTGAAGGCGGAGCTCCCTCATGTGGCGATCACCGCGTTGACCGCGGTGGAGATCGACTTCGTCGCACGGGTGTCGAAGGTCTCCCACGCCGAGACGCTGCAGCGGTTGCGGGCCGCCGGCCACGACACGATGCCCGGTGGCGGTGCCGAGGTGTTCAGCCCGCGGGTGCGCAAGATCATCGCCGACCGCAAGGAGCCGGCCGAGACCTGGCTGGATGTGCATCGCGAGGCGCACGCTCAGGGCTTTCGTACCAACGCCACCCTGTTGTTCGGCCACTTTGAGACCCCCGAGGAGCAGGTCGACCACATGCGCCGCCTGCGCGAGCTGCAGGACGACACCGGTGGGTTCCAGGCGTTCATTCCGCTGCCGTTCCTGCCGGGCAACACGGAGTTCGCCTACCTGCCGGGGCCGTCCCGGGAAGAGAAACTGCGCACGATCGCGGTCGGACGCCTGTTCCTCGACAACTTCCCCCACATCAAGGGGCACTGGGTGATGCTGGGCGAGCAGATCACCTCCGACGCGCTGTCGTTCGGTCTGGACGACCTGTCGGGCACCCTCACCGAGGAGCGGATCGCTCACGCGACCACCGTCGACACGCCGTTGGGCCTGTCGCGCGCCCGGATCGAGAACCTGGTGCGGGCCGGCGGCAAGGTGCCGGCCGAGCGCGACACCCTCTACGGGCGGGTCGACCGCACCGAGGTCGCGGTCTGATTGTCGGTGCATGAGTGACTCGCCCGCCGCGCGTGGACGGGGCGGGCGAGTCACTCACCGGGAGCGTGACGGTCGCGGGATCCGGTCGCGGCGCGGTGCCGCCCACCGGGGACGGTCCGCCCTCGCGGTGGACGTCCGCCCGCCGCGCCCTCAGGCCAGCGGGCGGCGGCGCATGCCCGCGTGGGCCAGGAGCGCAAACAGGGCGACCCACACCAGGGTGACCAGCACGGTGCCCCATCCCGAGGCGGTCAGCACGGCCTCGTTGCCGTTGTGGGTGATCCGCGGGATGGCGGGGCCACCGACCCCCCGGGCCTGCAGGTCGGAGATGAGGGGAGATGTCGGGATGTGCGGCAGGATGCCGTAGGCGCCGTCCACCCCCGAGCGGGCGCTGCCGATCAGGTCCTGGTCGGCGGCGGCCTTGAGGTTCACGATCGCCTGGGCGGTGAGGAACACCGCCAGGGCGAAGATCGCCGCGGCCGTGCGTCCCACCGCCGAGGACGCCGCGGCCGCCGCGGCGCCGGTGAGCAGCAGGGCCTCGCCGACCAACAGCGTGTGCAGGGCCAGGTCACCATCGAGGCCCAGACCGAGCAGCGCGGAGGCGATCTGGAGGCCCGCCCCCCAGATCACCACGATGGCGGCCAGCGCCAGCGCCCGGGCGCTGAGCGCGGCGCCCGTGAGCGCAGCGCGACGCATTCCCGCGCCGACCAGCACACCGAAATGACCGCCATCGCCATCGCGGTTGAGCGCGCTCGCGCCGCAGGCGAGGGCCGCCACCAGACCGCCGAGCAGCAACAGCGACACCGCTCCCCCCTGGAAGGCGTCGAGGCGCGCGCCCCCATGCCGGGTCGCCGCCACCGCGCCGACGATCGCGCTCACCACCAATCCGGCGCCGATCAGGAGCGGATACCAGCCGGTTCGTGCCAGCCGCTTCAGGCTCGTGACGAGGACCGCCCAATAGGCGCTCACGCCGGCCGTCCGTCGCGCAGTTGCATCCGACGCCCCAGCGCCGGCGCCAAGCCCGCCGGGTGGCGGGCGCCGGCCAACACGGCCGCCCCGCGGGCGCGGGCCGTTCGGATCTCGGCGAAGGTCTCCGGCGCCGGCCAGGGATCGTCCAGCACCAGCACGGTCGGGTCCCCGACGATCGCGATCGCCAGACTCAGACGCCGCAGCCCCTCCAGATCGAGTCGGCGCGTGCGTCGATCGGCCACATAGGCCAGTCCGGCGCGATCAAGGGCCCGCTCACAGGCCGCGGCGCGATCGGCAACGCGCCGGATTCGGGCGACGGTGTCGACGGTCTCGCGGGCGGTCAGGTGGGGCGCGAAGTCGCGTTCCGGAGGGCCGTAGCCGATCGGCTGTGCGCGGGGAGCATCGGCGGGGCGGCCGAACAACGACAGGCTGCCTCCGGCGGACACCAGCCCTGCGACGGCCCGCAGCACGCTGGTCTTGCCGGCGTGGGGTGGGCCGGTGAGCAGCAGGCCCTCTCCGGCCTCCAGGGTGAAGGACACATCGCTCACGGCGGCCCGAGGGCCGCCGTGGTAGTGAACGGTCAGTTGGGCGACGCTCACCGCCGCCGGCGGGGTGGTCACTCGGCGCGAATGACCGCGAGCACCTCGTCGCGGCGTCGTTCCATGTCCTCGAACGAACGGGTCGATTCGAGGTTCAAGCGCAGCAGGGGCTCGGTGTTTGACGGGCGCACGTTGAAGTGCCAGTCGTCGTAGTCCACCGAGAGGCCGTCCATTTCGATCTGGCGGCCCTTCGCGTAGCGCTCGCGCAGCCGCTGGAGGGCCGCGGGCACGTCGGCCACCGTCGAGTTGATCTCACCGGAGATGTGGTAGCGCTCGCGGAACTCCGCCACCAGCTCCGACAGCGGACGCTCGGCGGCGCTCACCAACTCGAGCACCAACAGGGCCGGCACCAGTCCGCTGTCGGCATACGAGAAGTCGCGGAAGTAGTAGTGGCCGCTGACCTCGCCGGCGAAGAGGGCATCGATCTCGCGCATGCGCGTCTTGATGAACGCGTGTCCGACCCGGTGCATGTCCGGTTCGCCGCCGGCCGCGAGGATGGTGTCGCGCACCGCCCACGAGGCGCGCAGGTCGTAGATGATCGGCGCGGCGCCGTAACGACCCAGCAGGTGCCGTGCGAGCAGCGCGGTGAGGAAGTCGCCGGCCACAAATTCACCGCGGTCGTCGATGAAGAAACACCGATCCGCGTCGCCGTCGAAGGCGATCCCCAGGTCGGCGCGCTCCTCGCGCACCTTCCGCTCGATGAACGCCCGGTTCTCCGGCAGCAGGGGGTTCGGTTCGTGGTGCGGGAACCGCCCATCCGGCTCCAAGAAACAACCGATCGCGTCCAGCGACAGGCGCTCGAGCACCGGGGTGAGGTAGAGCCCGGCCATACCGTTGGCCCCGTCCAATACCACCCGCAGGTTCGCGATCGAATCCGGGTCGACGAATTCCAGCGCGCGGGCCACGAAGCGGTCGAGCAGTCCGCTGTCGCGCGTGCGGGTGGGCTCGGCGGCCGGATGGTGGGGCGCGCCGGCCAGAGCGATGCGGCCGACCTCACCGATGCCCGAGTCGCCGGCCAGGGGGAGGGCTCCCTGGCGGACCAGCTTCATGCCGGTGTACTGGGGGGGATTGTGACTGGCGGTGATCATCGCCCCGGCATCCAGGCCGCCGTCTGCGACGGCGAAATACATCATCTCGGTGGCGCACAGACCCAGTTCCACGATGTTGGCGCCGGCGGCGGCCGCGCCGTCGGCGAATCGCGCGGCC
>DAOKZF010000173.1:2556-4168 GCA_035325785.1 Miltoncostaeaceae bacterium | reverse complement strand
GGTGCAGGGGCTTCCAGACCGCCGCCCCCAGATGACGACGCGCAGCGGCGGTCACCGAGACGATCACCATCAGCCACGCGGCCAGCACCCCGGCCGCCACCCAGAGCGGCCGGTAGTCCACGTACCCCGGAGCCACCAGGTCGACCGGCGTGATGCGCACATGATCATCGAACACCAACGCCACCCCGTGCAACGCGGTGAACGCCAGGCCGAGCACCGCCAGCAGCCGGTGCCACTCCAGTTTGGCCGCGCCCGCCACGACGCGGGGCACCAGCTGCGCGCGCAGCGCCAGGCCCATGATCAGGGCGACGCTGACCGCCAGATAGGCCGCCACCCCCGAGGCTCGGGCCAACACCCACCAGAACGGGAGATCGCTCATCGGGTCACCCCCACGTCCGTCGTCCGCCCGTCGGCGCCCACCAGTACCGCCGCGAAGCCGTGCTCCTCGGCCTCGCGCCGAGCGCGCTCGCGTCCGGCCAGCAGCAGGGCCTTCGCCCACGCCTCCGCGATCGCCGCATCGGCGGCCACCACGCTGACCCGCACCAGGTCGCTGCGGGCCGGTCGGCCGCTCGCCGGATCGATCAGATGGTGCATCCGCCGCCCGGCCCGCCGCCACTGGCGCCGTTCGGTGCCCGAGGTGGCCATGCCGGCTCCCGCCAGGCCAAGGGTCGCCGGCCCATCCGCGCGGGTCACGGCCACCGGCCACGGACGCCCGTCACGCAGTCCGCGCACCGCGATGTCCCCACCCAGGTTCACCAGGCAGGGGCCGGTCGTGGCCAACAGGTCGGCGGCCCGCTCGGCGGCCCACCCCTTGGCGATCCCACCGAGATCGAGCCCGACCCCCTCGGCGAGCGTCACCTCCCCGGTCTGCGGGTCGATCGTGACCCGCCCTCCGGCCGGAACCGGGTCGCCGGCGGCCGGACCATTGTGCGGCAGGTCGACGAAACTGCGGTCGTAGCCGGCGGCGACCAGTGCCGGCTGCACCGTGGGGTCGAATCGCCCCTCGGTGATCGACCGCAGGGCGAGCGCCAAGCGGATCAGGCGCAGCAGGTCGGGCGATACCACCAGACTCCCCTCGGCGTTGAGGCGCGAGAGTTCCGAATCCGGCTGAAAGCGGCTCGCCAGGCGCTCAATGCGCGCGATCTCCGCCAGGGCGCCCGCCAGCGCCCGCTCGGCGGTGCGCCCATCGACCACCGGCAACAGCAGCAGTTCCCCGCGGGTGCCCATCGCGTGAATGGTGCGGCGCAACATCACGACTCCTCCGATTCGGTCACCGGGTCCTCGGTGACATAGCTCACGGGCGGAGCCCCGAAGGAGCCCGCCCCGTCAAACGCCGTCTCGGCGCCGTCGATGCGCGCGATCTCGGCCCGACGAACCGCCAACTCGCGTTGGTAGATCGCCCAGCGGCGCGCCGCCGCCAGGTTCACCCTCTCGGCCCGCTCGGCCATCGCACGTTCGCGACGTTCCAGGGACACCAGGCGCGCGTCGGTGCTCCCGCCGGCCGGCGGGAACGGGTCGAGCGCGAACACGGCGCCGGCCCCCACCAGACTCACGATCCCCGCGGCGATGGCCGCGGTGGGGATGCGATAGGTGCGTCGGTTAGGCATCGTCG
>DAOKZF010000173.1:0-2546 GCA_035325785.1 Miltoncostaeaceae bacterium | reverse complement strand
CGATCGGTCGTGACCATCGTCGTGGTGGTCGTCATCGTGGTGGTCGGAGCGATCGTGATCGCTCTCGGCCGAGTGGTGGTCGGCCCGGTCGTGATCGTCGTCGCCGTGCTCGCGCTCGCCGGCCCGCCGGTCGTCATGGTCGTCATCGCCCACCCGTGTACGGCGGACGATCGACATCAGCCACGGGGCCGCCGAATCGGTCGCCTGCGCTCCGGGCACCTCGGGCAGCGGCGGCAGCTGTTCGTCGCGCACCGCGGCGATCGCCTGCTGCGAACGCGCCAACGCCGCCTCTCGGCGGACGATCTCCCCCTCCACGTTCGCGTCCGGTCCCAGGGCGAGCGCCCGCAGGCCCAGCACCCCGAAACTCACCACGAACAGCCCGAACAGTACGCTCAGTATCACCACTCCCCGACGGCTCATCTGCGCTCTCCTCGTGTCGAATGAACCGGTGAGGCCACGCTATGCGCACGCGGTTTGAGGGCCCGCCGGGGAATGGTGCGCATGCGGTCGGCAAACGGTAAGGATTTGTCCAGGATCTCCAATCGGTCGGCGCGAGCGGGGATACTCACCCCATGAGGCTCCTGGTGGTGGAGGACGAGGACGCGATCGCGGTGCCGCTCGCCGACGGGCTGCGCCGCGAGGGTTTCGCGGTGCAGCGGGTGGCAACCGGAGCCGACGCCCTGGCCGCCCCGGAACCCGATCTGGTGCTGCTGGATCTGCGCCTACCCGACATGGATGGCTATGAGGTCGCACGGCAGCTGCGCGCCCGCAGCCGGGTGCCGATCATCATGGTGACCGCCCGCGGCGAGGAGGTCGACCGGGTGGTCGGGCTGGAGTTGGGCGCGGACGACTACGTGGTCAAGCCCTTCGGGTTGCGCGAGTTGATCGCCCGCATCAACGCGGTGATGCGCCGCGTCGATCCCACCGAGCCGGGCGACGCCGACGATGAGCGCGTCGCCGGTCCGCTGCGCCTGAGCGCCCGCCAACGGCGGGTCTGGTGCGAGGCGCGGGAACTCCAGCTCACCCCGCGCGAGTTCGACATCCTCGCGTTGTTGCTCGCCGACCCGGGCGCGGTCGTGTCGCGCGATGCCCTGATGCGCCGCCTGTGGGGCACCACCTGGGCGGTCCAGACCAAGGCGATCGATGTGCACATCTCGGCCCTGCGCCGAAAACTCGACCATCCGGAGTGGATCGAAACCGTGCGCGGCGTCGGCTTTCGCCTGGCGGTACCGCCCCGGTGACCGGACGCCTGATCGCCGGCTACCTGCTGCTCACGGCGGCCCTGCTGGGGATCCTGATGGTGCCGTTGGCGCTCACCCACCGAGACAACCTGGAACGTGACCTGCTGCTGCGGATGGAGCGCGACGCGGTGGTGCTGGCATCGCTGCTGCAGCAGGACCTGCAGGCCCGCCCGGCCGATCGCGATCGAATCGCCACCACGGTCACGAGCTACGCGCACGAGACCGGCGCGCGGGTCGCGGTCACCGATGCCGACGGCACGCTGATGGGCGACAGCGATCCGACCGAGCCGGGCGCGCGCGACTTCCGTGGGCGGCCGGAAATCGACCGGGCGCTCGCCGGACGGGTCGCCACCGGCACCCGCCACTCGGCGACGCTCGGCACCGACCTGCTGTTCGTGTCGGTTCCCGCCGGCGGCCAGGTGTTCGGCAGCGTGCGCATCACCTACACCGGTGGGCAGATCAGCCGCCGCACCCGCATGTACTGGCTGCTGCTCGCCGCCATTGCGGCGGTCACCCTGATCGCGGTGGTGGTGATCGCCACCGTGATCGCCCGCTGGGTGTCGCGGCCGCTGGCGCGTCTGGAGGCGAGCGCGCGGGCCGTCGGCGCGGGGGATCTGAGCGCCCGCGCCCCGGAGGACCGCGGCCCGCCGGAGGTGCGCGCGCTCGCGCACCGTTTCAACCTGACGGTCGCCCAACTGGAGCGGCTGGTCGGCGCCCAGGAGGCGTTCGTCGCCGACGCCTCACACCAGCTGCGCACCCCGCTCACCGCCATCAGGTTGAGGATCGAGAGCCTCGAACACGCCTCCGGCGAGACCGGGCGCGAAGATGCGCGCGCGGCGCTCGGCGAGGTCGACCGAATGGCCCGGCTGGTGGATGGGCTGCTCGCCCTCGCCCGGGCGGACCGGGCGCAGGAATCCGGCGGCCCATGCGATCTGACCGCCCTGGTGGAGGAACGATTGACGGCGTGGCGGGGCCCGGCCGGTGACGCCGAGGTCGCGCTCGAGAGTCGGGTCGCGCCCGGTCTGCGGGTGAGGGTTGCCCGCAGTTCCCTGGAACAGGCGCTCGACAACCTGATCGACAATGCGGTGCGCGCCAGCCCGCCGCGCGCCACGGTCACGCTCGAGGCGACGGTCGAACCGGACCTGGTCCGTCTGGCCATCGTCGACCACGGCCCGGGTCTGGATCCCTCCGAGCGCCAGCACGCGTTTGAGCGCTTCTGGCGCGCCGCGGACGCCCCGACGGGGGAGGGCTCGGGCCTGGGACTGGCGATCGTGCGGCGCCTGGTGGAGGGCGCGGGGGGCCAGG
>DAOKZF010000172.1:281-4180 GCA_035325785.1 Miltoncostaeaceae bacterium | reverse complement strand
GTCACCTGCGGGATGCGCGCCAGGCGGGCGGCGATCGGCTGGTCGGTGCTGCCGTGGGCGACCGCCACGTCGAACCCGCCCCGGCGGGCGAAACGGGCCAACGCCAGGGAACGGTGGCCCATCGCGCGCGCCTTGCCCACTCGGCTCCCGCCGCCGTGGGCGCCCACCGTGATGTGCGGGATCTCGAACCGGTCGAGCATGCCGATCGTCTGGGCGAAATCCCGGGCGGTCACGACCACCTCGTGCCCCCGCGCGCGCATCCGGTCGATCAGCGGCCGGAAGATCACCACGTGCGGCGAGTTGGTGATGTCGACCCAGATCTTCACCGGCGAGACGCGCTGACCGACCGACGCCGGGCGATCAGCTGCGGGCGGCGGCGGTCACCGAACGGGCGACCTCGGCAACCTGCGCGACCTGGTCGGTGGTGAGGTTGGGGTGCATCGGCAGGGCGGGCGCCGTGCGGGCGCACTCCTCGGCGATCGGCAGGTCCCCTTCGCGGTAGCCCAGGGGGGCGAACACCGGCTGCAGGTGCATCGGGATGCCGTAGTAGACGGCGCAGCCGATCCCCGCCTCGGCCAGGGCGGCCTTCAGGGCGTCGCGGTTGGGGTGGCGGGCCATGAACAGGTGGTAGATGTGGGTGGCGCCGGGGGCGACGGCTGGCAGGACCACCTCGTCGCCCATCCCGGCGGCCGCGTAGTCGGCGGCGGCGCGCGCCCGGGCAGCGTTCCAGTCGTCCAGGTGGGGGTAGAAGACGCGGATCACGGCGGCCTGCAGTTCATCCAGGCGGGAGTTGTAGCCGACCCGCTCGAAGACCACCTTGTCCTTCGATCCGTGGAAGCGCAGCATCCGCACGCGCTCGGCCAGGTCCTCGTCGCGACAGACGACCATGCCGCCGTCGCCGATCCCGGGGCAGTTCTTGGCCGGGCAGAAGCTGAAGGGCCGGCATGTCGGCCGGATGGCCGAAGATGTGCACCGGCAGCAGCGCCTTGGTGGCCGGACCGATCTTCTCGGCCACCTTCGCCGGGTCCAGGCAGTAGGTCTGCGGGTCGATGTCGGCGAACACCGGGGTGGCGCCGACCCGCGCGATCGCCTCGGCGGTGGCGTAGAAGGTGTACGGGGTGGTGATCACCTCGTCGCCGGGGCCGATGTCCAGCGCGTCGAGCGCCAGCACCAACGCGTCGGTGCCGTTGGCGCAGCCGACCGCCGGGCGCCCGCCCAGCCGTTCGCCCACCTGCGCTTCGAGGGCCCGCCCGTGGGGGCCGAGGATGAAACGACCGGTGTCGAGCACATCGGCGATCGCCGCGTCGAGCTCGGCACGCAGGGGCCCATATTGAGCCTGGATATCCATCAGAGGTACGCCCATAACGGCGTGGGACGCTATCAGAGGGTCACCGGATCCGGCCGCTCGCCCCGCCCGTTGACCTGCGACGGCAGGGGCAACGTCACAGTCACCGTGGTGCCGAACCCGGCACGGGATTCGGCGCGTACCGAGCCGCCGTGGCGTTCGCTGATGTGTTTGACGATCGACAGGCCCAGCCCGGTGCCGCCCACGCTGCGCGAGCGAGACGGGTCGGCCCGGTAGAACCGCTCGAAGATGTGCGGCAGGTGTTGTTCGGGGATGCCGGGTCCGTCGTCGGCGACGGTCAGACGCACCTGGTCGGCCCCGCGGGTCACCGTGGCGCGGGCCGTCGCGCCGGGACCGGCGTACCGCACGGCGTTCTCGAGCAGGTTGCGCGCCAGGGTGCGGGCCATGCGCTCGCCCAGCGGGCAGGCGGCGTCGACCAGATCGAGCTCGAGGCGCACGTCGCGTTCGGCGGCGGTCGCGGCCAACTCGCCGGCCGCCGCGCGCACCGCGTCGGCGAGATCACTGCCCTGACCGGAGGCGATCCCCGCGGTCGCCTCCAGCTCCGACAGCAGCAGGATGTCGTCGATCAGCGCCGTCAGGCGCTGGGTTTCGGCGATCCCCCGCGCCGCGAAACGCGCGCTGGTGTCGGCGTCCATCGCCGGATCGGCGAGCGCCTCGAGCAGGGTGCGCAGGCCGGTGAGTGGGGTGCGCAGTTCGTGGGACACGTTGGCGACGAACTGCGAGCGCAGTTCCTGGTAGGCGACCGCCTCGGACACGTCGGTGAGCACCACCAGCGCCTCGCGCTGTCCCACCACCAGGTAGGGCTCGACGGTGGCGTGGTAGCTGCGCCGGCCGGCCGCGAACAGGCGCACCTCGAAGCGCTGCTGGGTCAGCTCCGCCAGCGCCCGCTCCACCCGTTCGGCCAATCGATGTTCGCTGAAGGCCTCGAGCACGCCCATGCCGGTTTCGAGAAACGGGAAGCGCTCCCGGGCTCCCGGGCCGATCTGGGCGATTCGTCCGGCGGCGTCCACCCGCAGCGCGATCGCGGCGAGGGCCCGAAAGGTGTGTTCTTGGCGGGTGGCGATCGCCGCGCGCTCGGCCTGCGCCTGGGCGACGCGCGCGAGTGCCGTCCGCCGTTCGGCCCCACCGGCGCGCGCGCGGACCGTGGCGATCAGCGCCCAGACGAGCGCCAGGCCGAGGCCGGCGGCGAGCAGGTAGGACATGGCCACATGTTCGCGCACCCGGGTCGGCTGCGCGGCGGACGGGAACGGGTTAGCGTTTCGCCCGTGCCTCGTTCCGCTCTCTCCGGCCTTCTCGGCGCCGCGCTCGCCCCGCTCGCGGCGTTCACCCTGGCAACGTCCTCCGCCACCGGCGCGCCGGTCGAAGCCCTGGTCACCCAACCGACCCGCCCGAGCGAATCGCTCGCCCCCGGGGTGGTGTACCAACGCCTCGTCCGCTCCGGCGGCCAGGTGGTGCATGTGGTGCGCGCGCGTCGCGATCCCCTGATCGGTCTCACGCCGGTGCTGGCCGGCGGTGCGCCGACCGCCCGCGGCCAGCTGACCGACACCCTCTCCACCCGCCGCGTCTCGGCCGGGGCGGTCGCCGGAATCAACGGCGACTTCTTCAACTACACCACCGCGAACCCCAGCGGCATCGTGCTGATCGATTCGCAGCTGATCAAGGACCCCGAGGCGAGCCGATCGGCCCTGCTCATCCGGGCCGACGGGTTCCTTGATTCGGGTGTGCTGGAACTCCGGGGGATCTGGCAGGCCAGCGATCCGCGCGCACCGCGCCGGTTCGCGACGCGCACGTTCCAGGGGGTGAACCGCAGCGCGTTTCGCGAGGCGGAGGCGATCGTCTACACACCCGCCTATGGGCGGGTGCAGACGCCGGTGGGCGCCTCCCGCTGGGAGGTGCGCATCAGGGCGGACGAGAACGCCGCGCTCACGCCGGGCGTGCCGCTGAGCGGAACGGTGATCGATGAGGGCTCCGGCGGTGGGATGACGATCGGCGCCGGGCACATCGTGCTGACCGGCATCGGTTCATCGGGTCGCACGGTGGCGCGCGATCTGACCCTGGGCATGCGGGTGACGCTCACGCCGCAGCTGGTCAGCCAGTCGGACCAGGCCGCGTTGGACCCGCAGGTGGTCAGCGCCGTGGGCGGCGGGCCGCTGCTGGTGCGCGACGGTCAGCCCGTTCCGGGGCGCGAGGGCTTCTCCCCCGCTCAGACCGATTCGCGCACCGCGCGCGCCGCCGTCGGACAGACCGCCAGCGGGATCACGCTGCTGGTGGTCGCCGAGGGACCGGTGCAGGGCAGCCCCGGGGTGACGGTCGCCGAACAGGCGCGCCTGCTGGCCGACCTGGGCGCCCGCGTTGCGGTGGCCATGGATGCCGGTGGCAGCGCCCAGATGGCGATCGGGCCACGATCGCTGTTGTACGAGGGGGGCACACCGCGCAGCCTGTCGACGGTCCTGAACGTCGATTACCGTGGGCTGCTGCTGGACGGCCTGCCGGCGCGCCTCAGCCCGAATGCCGACCGCGTGGATGATTCGGC
>DAOKZF010000172.1:0-271 GCA_035325785.1 Miltoncostaeaceae bacterium | reverse complement strand
CGCTCTCGCTGAGCGCAGCCTCGGGCGGGCGGGTGAGCGTGGATATCACCGACCGTAACGGCGCGCGCCGACGCGGCCTGTGGGCGGGTGAGCTCGCGGGGACGGCGGCCCGCGTGCTGATCGACCCCCACCGGCTGCGGCTGCCCGATGGCATCTACCTGGTCAACGGGCGGATGACCCCGGTCGATGGGGGCCGGGAGCAGACCGTGTCGCGGCGTGTGGTTGTCGGCCGCACGCTGGGGGCCTTGGCGGCCCGCGCGTCCGGCAGGCG
>DAOKZF010000171.1:0-4227 GCA_035325785.1 Miltoncostaeaceae bacterium | reverse complement strand
ATGAGCGCTGGGCGCGTCGGGCTCTTCACCGCCGGGCGCTGAGCGCGCAGAGTGCGGCCCAGGCGCAGGTCGACTCCGCGGCCGCCGTCGCCGATGCCGCCCAGGCGCATGAGCGTGCGTTCCGACGCCGCGGACGGGCCGCTCAACAGTGCGCCGCGCGGGCGGAGGCACAGCTTGAGCGTCTGCAGGCTGAATGGGAGCGGCGGCTCGCCGGCCTGGCCCAGGCGCGCGCGGACGTGGACCGGTTCGCGGCGGAGCGGGAGCAGCGGATCGCGACGCTCGAGGCCGCGCGTCAGGAGCGGTCGGATGCCGCCCGGGCCGCCGATCGGACGGCCGAGGACCTCGCGCAAGCCCGCGCGCGGGCCACCAAGACCGGCGCGCAGGCCCGCGCGGCGAGCGGCGCCGGTGCGGACGCGCGCGCGGCGCTCGCCGGCGCAAAGACCCATCGCGCCGAGGTTGCCGCCCGCCTGGCGAATCTGGCGGCGGTCGCCGACCGGCCACCGAGCGAAGCCGTCGGGTTGCCGGCCGCGCGGGATGCGGTGGCCGCCCTCCAACGGGCCATCGCCGCGCTCGCGCCGGCCACCGCGCGGGCCGATGAGGCGCGCGATGGTCTGAGCGCGGACCTGCAGTCCCACGACCGAACGCTCGCCGGCGCACGGCGCGCGGTGGAGGCCGCCGAGGCCTCCGCCCAAGCGGCCGTGCGGGCCGCGCATGAGGCTCAACTCGAGGCCGCCCTGGCCGCCGAACGGGCGGCTGAGGCCGGTGAGCCGCCCTCTCCCGAGCGGGAGATTCCCGACCCGGATGCGGCGGCCGCCCAGCTCGCCGAGCTCACCCGCCGGCGCGCGGCGCTGGGGGCCGTCAACCCGCTGGCGGCCGCCGAGCGCGCGGAATTGGCCGAGCGGGAGGAGGAACTGCGCGATCAGATCCAGGATCTGGAGGACACCGCGGGCGCTCTGCGCGAACACATGAGCGAGCTGTCCGGCGCGGTCGCCGCCGGCTTCGAGCGGCTGTTCGGCTCTCTGTGCGCGCGCTTCGAGGAGGTCTGCGGCCTGCTGTTCCCGGGGGGGCACGGCCGCCTGCGCGCGGTGGAGGACCCCGACGGAGAACCGGGGATCGAGATCGAGGTCGTGCCGGCGGGCAAACGGCCGCGTTCGCTGGCGCTCCTGTCCGGCGGCGAGCGTTCGCTGGTGGCCCTCGCGTTCTGCCTCGCGTTGGCGATGGCCCGTCCGGCGCCGTTCTACCTGTTGGACGAGGTTGAGGCGGCCCTCGACGACGTCAACCTGCGCCGCTTCCTGGCGGTGGTGCGTCGCCTGGCCGACGGGGGGCGCCAATTCATCCTGATCACCCATCAGCAGCCGACCGTCGAGATCGCCGATGCCCTGTTCGGTGTGACGATGGGCGCCGAAGGGGTCTCGCAGGTACTGTCGCGACGCCTCGACCGAGCCCCGACGGCCTCGCGCGCCGAGACCCGCGCCCATCTGCGCGCCGTCACCGGGGGACAGGGGGCGTGAGACCATCGCAGGGCGCCCGCGCGCCCGGAAAGGAGAGCGCATGAGCGAAGCGACCGGCGCCGATCGCGCCGCATGGGCGGATCTGTTCGGCCTGGAGGTTCCGGAACCGCAGGTGGAGGAGACGCCGCGGCGCAAGGGGCTGTTCGCCCGACTGCGCAAGAACCTCTCGTCCAGCTCCCGTCCCGCCATCTCCCCCCAACTGGCCGGCATCTACGCGCCCAAACTGGTGACCGAGGAGACCTGGGACGAGCTGGAGGAGGCCCTGATCATCGCCGATTGCGGCATGGACGCGACGATGGCGCTGGTGGACCGACTGCGCGAGGAGACCGCCCAGGGGAAGATCGTGGGCGGCGCCGATCTGGCCAGGGCCCTCTGGCAGGCGGTCGCCGATCAGATGACCCCCGAACCGCCGAGGATTCCCCTGGAGGCGAGCCCGACGGTGATCCTGATCGTGGGCGTCAACGGTGCCGGCAAGACGACCACGATCGGCAAGCTGGCGCATCGGCTGGCCGAGCTCGACAAGAAGGTGGTGATCGGCGCCGCCGACACGTTTCGCGCGGCGGCGATCGACCAGTTGGCGGTGTGGGCGGAACGGGCCGGGGCGCAGTTGGTGCGCCAGGCGCCCGGTGCCGACCCGGGAGCGGTCGCCTACGACGCGGTGGCCTCGGCGAAGGCGCGCGGGGCGGACGTCGTCCTGATCGATACCGCCGGGCGCCTGCAGACCCAGCACAACCTGATGGAGGAGCTGAGCAAGGTCGCCGGGGTGGTGTGCAAGATCGACCCGAGCGCACCGCACGAGATCCTGCTGGTGGTCGATGCGACCACCGGTCAGAACGGCCTGAGCCAGGCGCGCCTGTTCAAGGAGGCCGCCGACGTCAGCGGTGTGGTGCTGACCAAGCTGGATGGCACCGCCAAGGGGGGCATCGCGGTGGCGATCCACCGCGAGTTGGGACTTCCCGTGAAGCTGGTCGGATCGGGCGAAAAGCTGGAGGACCTCCAGCCCTTCGACGCCCGGGCCTTCGCGCGGGCGATTTTCTCTCCCGACGACGACGTGTAAAGTCGGCGGTTGGTCATGTTCGATGCGCTCTCCGACAAACTGCAGGGGATTTTCTCGGGCCTGAAGGGTCGCGGGAAGCTCACCGACGCCGATATCGACAAGGCGATGCGGGCCATTCGTCTGTCGCTGTTGGAGGCCGACGTCAGCCTGCCGGTGGTGAAGCGGCTGACCGGCGCGATCGCCGAACGGGCCAAGGGCGCCGAGGTGATGTCCTCGCTGACGCCCGACCAACAGGTCGTGAAGATCGTCAACGAGGAACTGACCGCGTTGATGGGCGAGGAGAACGTCGCCCTGCCGTTGGCCGCCAAGCCGCCGACGATCGTGCTGATGGCCGGCCTTCAGGGATCCGGCAAGACCACCTGCTGCGCGAAGCTCGCCCGCCATTTTCGCGCCCAGGGGCGCGCGCCGATGTTGATCGCCTGCGACGTGCATCGGCCCGCGGCGGCCGAACAGCTGGCGGTGTTGGGCGAGCAGATCGAGGTGCCGGTCCACCGCGAGGAGGGGCAGACCGACGCGGTCGCGATCGCCAAGCGCGGCATCGACGCGGCCCGCAAGGCCGGGCGTGACCTGGTGATCGTCGACACGGCCGGCCGGCTGACGATCGACGAGCAGATGATGGGCGAGCTGGTCGCGATCCGCGATGCGGTCAACCCGACCAACGTCGTTTTGGTGATCGATGCGATGACCGGCCAGAGCGCCGTCGAGGTGGCCAAGGCCTTCGCCGACGCGGTGGACATCACCGGTGTGGCGCTCACCAAACTCGACGGTGACGCCCGCGGCGGGGCGGCCCTCTCGGTGCGGGCCGTCACCGGCAAACCGATCCTGTTCATCGGCACCGGCGAGAAGGTCGACGCGCTCGAGCCCTTCCATCCCGACCGGATGGCCTCGCGGATTCTGGGGATGGGCGATGTCCTCAGCCTGATCGAGAAGGCCCAGGCGAACGTCGAGGTCGGCGACGTCAAGGAGCTCGAAAAGAAGATCCGCGGCGGCCATCTGACGCTCGAGGACTTCCTTCAGCAGATGGCCCAGGTGCGCAAGATGGGGCCCATGTCGCAGGTGCTGGGCATGATCCCCGGCTTTCGCAGCGCCGTGAAGGGACGCGACGTCAACCTGGATGATGGTCAGCTCGACCGGATCGAGGCGATCATTCGCAGCATGACGGTCGACGAGCGTCGCCATCCGGAGATCATCAACGGCAGCCGTCGGCGGAGGATCGCCGCCGGCTCCGGCACCAGTGTGCAGGAGGGCAACCAGCTCCTGGCGCAGTTCAAGCAGATGCGCAAGTTGATGAAACACATGGGGCGTGGGGGACTGCCCGCGATGTTCGGCGCGCGCTGAGCGCCGGCATCCTCTAACCTTCGCCGGTCAAAGAACTTCAAGGAGTACCGTGGTCAAGATCCGCCTCGCCCGCGTGGGCAGCAAGAAGAACGCCATCTACCGCGTGGTCGTCGCTGATTCACGCTCGCCGCGTGACGGGCGCAACATTGAGACCGTCGGGCGCTACAACCCCCAGACCAACCCGTCGCAGGTCGCGATCAACCTGGAGAAGGTCGATCGGTGGCTCGCCGATGGCGCTCAGCCGACCTCCGCGGTGAAGAAGCTGATCAAGATCGCGCGGGCCGACGCGGCCGCCGCCTGAGGGAGCGGCGGCGGTGAGCG
>DAOKZF010000170.1:0-4228 GCA_035325785.1 Miltoncostaeaceae bacterium | reverse complement strand
AAATCGTCGACAGCGACACCCCGATCATGATCGAGTGGCGCGGGGAGAACCGGCGGGCGAGGAAGGGGCTCAGCCCACCCAGGCCGAGCACGAGGAAACCGACCGCGCCCACCAGGGCGATGTTGGTGACTCCGAGTTCCTTCACCATGTAGATCGGCACCAGCGAGAGCAGGGCGCCCTCGAAATAGCTCATCAGGAAGATCGCGGGGGCCACAAAGGTGAGAAAGCCGGCCACCTGCCCGGTGGGCACCCCGATGCGAATCCGAAACGGGCCCGGGTTGGGACTGCGCATGAGCGTTTCGGTGGCGGTGCTGATCGCGATGATGCCGATCAGCATCAGGGCGATGTGCCCCCAGAACGGCCGGTGGAGGGGGTCCGCGCTGTATTCGGCCACCAGGCCTCCCAGGCCGGGGCCGAGGCCGAACCCCAGACGGAAGAAGACCCCGGCCAGGGTTGCGGCCAGCGCCTTGCTTTCCGCCCGCGCGTGGTCGACGACGAACGCCGCGCCGACGCCCAGGAAACCCCCGATCGCCAGGCCCTGGAGCACGCGTCCGGCGAAGAGCATCCCGACCGAGTTGCTCAGCGCGAACACCAGCGAGGCGAGGGTCATGACGATCAGCGAGGGCAGCAGCAAGCGCTTGCGTCCCAGGCGGTCGCTCAGGTTGCCGGCCACCAGCATCGTGGGTGCCACCGTGAGCGTGTAGACCACGAACAGCAGCGTTCCCGTGCCGGTCGACAGGTCGTATTGCCTGAGGTAGAGCGGCAGCAGCGGCGTGAGGATGCTGGTGCCCATGGTGAGCACCAGCAGCCCGATCAGGGCCTTCCACGATCCTGATGTCACGTCGATCTCCCCGGCGGCTGAGCGGGCCGTGCGGCGCGCTGGGCGCAGAAAGATACCAGACTGAAGAGTATGGAAACCGGTGGTGTGTAATAACCTTGCCGCAATGTCCCCGCATGGCTCCCCATCCGTCCAGAGACCGACGCCGGCCCGGCGTGGTGGGCGTCCGCGTTCGGTCGCGCATGACCGGGCGATCCTCGCGGCGGCCCTGCGCCTGTTGGCCCGTGACGGCTTCGCGCGCATGAGCATGGACGCGGTTGCCGCCGAGGCGCGAGTGAGCAAGGCGACCCTGTATCTGCGCTACCGCAGCAAGTCCGATCTGGCCACGGCCGCCCTTGCCCGTCTGCGCGAGGAGGCGGAGCGTCCGCCCAGCGGCGATCTGCGCGCCGACCTGGTCGGGCGGATGGAGCGGGCGATCAGCTACGCCGGTGGAACGTCGGTGATGCCGCTGATCGGCACGTGTCTGGTGGAGTACGACAGCACCCCCGAACTGCTTGAGCTGCTGCGCGAACGTGGCATCGGCCCCCGTCGCGCGGCGCTGAGGGCGATTATGGCCGCCGCCCAGGAACGGGGCGAGTTGCGCGCCGACCTCGATCTGGAGGCCGGGATTGACCTGCTGATGGGGGCCTATTTCGCCCGTCACCTCTCGGGCGGTGAGGTGAACGGCGGGTGGGCCGAGTCCGTGGTCGACACGCTGCTGGCGGGAATGGCGACCGCCCCGGCCGAGAGTGGCGGGGCCGGCGCACCGTGAGCGCGCGCCGGCCGACATCCGCCCGCGCGCCTCTCACCCGTGAGCGGGTCCTGGCCGCGGCCCTCAACCTGATCGACGAGCGTGGGCTCGAACGCTTCACCATGCGCGCGTTGGGGGCGGACCTGGGCGTCGAGGCCATGTCGATCTACAAACATCTGCCGGGCAAGGATGCGGTGCTCGACGGGGTGGTCGAGCTGCTGCTGAGGGAGTTCGAGGAGACCTGGCAGGCCGGCGAGCGGCCGGATGACTGGCGGGCGCACCTGAGCGAATTCGCCCACACGTTTCGCGCCCTGGCCGCGGCGCACCCCAGGGCCTTTCCGCTGCTCAGTCGGCGATCGCTGCGCGCGTACGTCGTCGGCCGCTCGTTGGCCGAGCGCGCGCTGACGATCCTGATGGTGGCCGGTCTGCCCGAGGACGAGGCGATCGCCGTCCTGCGCTTGGTGGTGCGCTTCACTCTGGGGTTCGCCCTGAGCGCCCCGGGTGAGGCGAGCGTCGATCGTGAGTTCACCCATGAGCTCAGCGAGAGCTTCCCGCATGTGAGCGCCCTGTCGGTGGCGGTCGGAGATCCGCAGGATGAACACCGATTGTTTTCGCGCGGGGTGGACCTGCTGTTGGATGGGGTCGCCGTTCGTCTGGCGGCGGGCGCGGTCCGGGGCTGATCGTCGGTTCACCGCCGTTGCGGCCGCGAGGGGGGTCGCGATCGACGGCGGGTTGCGGCAGAGTCGGTGCGGGACACCACAGGGGAGGAAACGATGGCTCTGGAATTGCGTCCGCTGTGCACCGTGACGGCCGCGACACTCCCGCCCATCATGGTGGGCGAGGGGTCGGCGGGCACGCGCATGGTCGTGCCGGTGGGGCGGGTTGAGCTCACCGGGGAACGGTTGCGCGGCGTCGGCGAGGGCGGACCGGCGGCCGACTGGGTCCTGGTGGGGCCGGGCGGAATCGCGACGATCGATGTGCGTTTCAGTTTCACCACCGACGACGGAGCCACGATCTTCGTCGCCTACGGCGGGCGGATGGACCCGACACCCGCGCGCGAGGACCGTGTGATCCACGTCGCGCCGCGGTTCGAAACCGGCGATCCGCGCTACGCTTGGCTGAATGCGGTTCAGGCGGTGGGCCGGGGGCATTTCACCGCCGCGGGTGTCCAATACGAATGGTTCGAGGTGATGTGACCCGGCGGGCGGCGGTCCGGGCCGGCCCGCCGCCGTCGCACCCCCGGTGGCTCAATCGCCCGAGGCGCCCTCCAGGACGTCGCGCAGCTGCTCCAAGCCGGCGGTCATCACCCCGCGCAGGCGCGCCTCGATGTCGTAGTCCGGATCGCTCGATTCGGCGGTCTGGCGCCACCGGATCTCGGAACCCTGCGGGTGGGCGACCACCGAGATCGTCGCGCGGTGGCGGATCAGGTTGGGGATGCCCTCCACCACCTCGTACGAGTAGCTCAGCCCGGAGTCGTTGCGCTCGATCAGGCGTTCCACCAATCGCGCTCCGCTGGCCATCTCGACGATGCGCAGATCGCCATCGATGCGGATTGCGTTGGCCGGCCCGAACCACTCATGAACCCGTGCCGGGTCTCCCGCCAGCGCCCACGCTTCGTGGGGGCGGACGGCCACCGCGACGCTCACCGTGAAGTCGTTCGCCATCGTGTCCTCCTCCTTGGCCCGTGTGCGCCCCAGTGCGGATTGGCACGCCCGGCCGCTAGACTCGTTCGGTGATTCAAACTGAAGACGATATCGTCTCACGCCTCGCACCCCTGCGCGACGGTCGACCGGCGGGCGGACCGTACGACCGGGTGCCGACGGCCGCCTATGTGAGCATGAGCGGGGACGGGCTCCGTCAGGCGCATGCTCACCAGAGCGCCGAGCGCGCCGATGCCGCGGCGACCTTCACCCATACCGGCGGGCAACTTCACCTGTGGACCCGACGCGGCCCGGGCGGCGCGCCGTGGGTTGCTCTGGTCACCAGCGTCTCGGCGCCGGATCGTATCGCTCTGAGCGCCGGCTACCGCGTGCCGGCCGCCGACGCCGAGGAGGCGGGCATCCTGGCCGAGGACCCGGCCCGGGCTCTCGCGCGGCTCCTGGGTCTGTACGGGCTCACCTATTTCAGCGGCAGTCAGCGGGTGCGGTTGCTCGAGGAACACATCGTGCGGGTGCCGGGCGCCTTCGACCGGCTTTCGCCGAGCGAGTTCCAACGGGCGGTGGCCCTGGAAGAACCACCCGAAGGCGCTCGCCTGGCGGTGAATGTGGCGGTGTCGACGACGTCCGACGGGGCGACGCGCCTCGCCTGGTTTTTCGTGATCGATCTGGCCGCGTACGGCCGGGAGGTCGCGGCCCGCAGGCGCTGAGAACGGGGGAGGCCATGGGCAAACGGTTGGTGGTCTGTTGCGACGGGACGTGGAAGTCCCTGCTGGGGGCCGCGGACACGAGCGGGCTCACCAACGTGGCCCGGCTGTTCCTGTCGGTGCCGGATCGAGCGCCCGACGGCACCCGTCAGCTCGTGCGGTACATCCCCGGCGTGGGCACCGGGAACCTGGAGCGGGTTCGGGGCGGCATGTTCGGCTACGGACTCTCCCGACGGGTCAAACAGGCTTATCGCTTCCTCGTCGAGAACTATGAGCCCGGGGACGAGTTGTGGCTGTT
>DAOKZF010000169.1:2931-4246 GCA_035325785.1 Miltoncostaeaceae bacterium | reverse complement strand
GAACCTGAACCTGCTCGGCCGGCGCCCCGCCCAGCACTACGGCACCGTCACGCTGCGCCAGCTCGAAGACCGGGTGTGCGCCTGGGGGGACGAACGCGGCTTTCGCGTCGCCTGCTTCCAGACCAACCACGAGGGCGCATTCCTCGAACACGTTCATGGCCTGGCCGGAATGGTGGACGGGGCGATCGTGAACCCGGGCGCATGGACCCACTACCAGTGGTCGATTCGCGACGCATTGGAGTTGCTCGACGCTCCCTTTGTGGAGGTTCACCTCTCCGACGTCGAGGCCCGCGAACCGCACCGGCGGATCTCGGTCATTCGCGACCTGGCCTCCCACGCCATCTGGGGCAAGGGGCCCGACGGCTACCGCGACGCGCTCGACCATCTCGCGCGGGTGCTGGCGTGAGCGCCCACCGCGCGAGAATTTCGGCGGTGCGCGAGCGGCTGCGGGAACAGGGGCTCGGAGCGCTGGTCGTCACCCAAACGGCCAACGTGCGGTACCTGACCGGTTACGTCGGCTCGAACGGCACCGCGGTGGTCGGCCTCGAGGGCGCGGTTCTGCTCACCGATTCCCGCTACGCGCTCAGCGCGCGGGAACAGGTTGAGGCGGCCGAGGTCCTGATCGGATCGCGTGACCTGCTGGGCGACATCGCCACCGCGGCCGTCGCCCGGGCCGGAGAGGGCCCGATCGCGATCGAGGCCGATGCGGTCACCGTGGACTGGCACGAACGGTTCTGTTCCCGGATCGACGGGCGTCCCGTGCGCCCCGTGACCGGCCTGGTGCAGGAACTGCGGCTGATCAAGGACACTGACGAGATCGGGACGATGCGTCGGGCCGCCGCCGTGGCCGATCGGGCTCTGGCGCGTGTGGTGGGCCGGGGGCTCGTCGGACGCAGCGAACGGGCGGTGGCCTTCGAGATCTATCGCGCGGTGCTCGAGGAGGGGGGAGAGGACCTGAGCTTCCCCACCATCGTCGCCGCCGGCCCCCGGGGAGCTCGACCCCACGCGATCCCCGGTGACGAACCGATTCCGCCCGACACCCTGGTCGTGATCGACATGGGTGCGATCGTCGACGGCTACTGCTCCGATATGACCCGCACCTACGCCACCGGCCCGCTGCCGGAGCGGCTACGGGAGATCTACACCCTCTGCCACGACGCACAACGCGCGGCGCTCGCCGCCACGCGTCCCGGCATCGCGTGCGCCGACCTCGATGCCGTCGCCCGGGATGCAATCGAGGCGGGCGGCTACGGGGAGCATTTCGGCCACGGGCTCGGCCACGGGGTCGGGTTGGAGATCCACGAGGCCCCCGGGG
>DAOKZF010000169.1:0-2921 GCA_035325785.1 Miltoncostaeaceae bacterium | reverse complement strand
CGATCGGCGGGTCCTCGCCGCGGGCATGGCGATCACGATCGAACCGGGGATCTACCTCGAGGGTGTCGCCGGGGTGCGGATCGAGGATCTGGTGATCGTCACCGAGGACGGCTGCGAGATGATCTCCACCAGCCCGAAGGATCTGACGGTGGTGGACTGACGGTGAACAACCGGGGGGATTGATGGCGACAACGACCAACGACCTGAAGAACGGTTACGTGATCGACCTGGACGGCGACCTGGTGTCGGTCGTCTCGTTCCAGCACGTGAAGCCCGGCAAGGGCGGCGCCTTCGTGCGGACGAAGCTGAAGAACCTCAAGACCGGAGCCGTGCTGGAGCGCACCTTCCGCGCCGGTGAGAAGGTGGACCGGGTCACCACCGAGACCCGCGAGATGCAGTACCTGTATCGCGACGGGGACGACCTGTACCTGATGGACAACACGACCTACGAGCAGTTGCCGGTGCCGGCCGCGAGCGTCGACAACGATGATCTGCTGGCCCCCAACACCGACGTGACGGTGCTGTTCGTCCGCGATGCCCCGATCCGGATCGACCTGCCGACGTTCGTGGAGCTGACCGTCACCCGGACCGACCCCGGCGTGAAGGGCGACACCGTGTCCAACGTCACCAAGCCCGCCGAGTTGGAGACCGGGGCGACCGTCGATGTTCCCCTGTTCGTCAACGAGGGCGACCGGCTGAAAATCGACACCCGCACCCGCGAATACTCGGCGCGCGTCTGACGGCGCGGATAGCCTGAGCGGCACCGCCCCGAGAGGAGCACTGTGACATCGGTACCTGACACCGTCGCCTACGTCGACTCGACCCTGCGCGACCTCGCGCCCGCCCCATGGGGGAACGCCGTCGACGGCGACGACCTCGCGGCGGCCGCCGGCGCGCTGAGCGAGGCGGGCGCCCGAGTGCTCGAGGCGCTCGACGCCCGCTGCGCGCACGTTGCCCTGGACGGGCGCGCCGAGAGCCCGTGGGATCGCCTGCGGGCGGTGCTGCGGGAGGCCGGCTCGACCCCGGTCGGAATCGTGGTGGGTGGGCGAAACCTCTGGGGCGAGCACCCGGTGGGCGACGACGTCGTGCGCCAGTTCGTCCTGTGCGCCCACGACAGCGGTGTCGCCCGCATCCGGGCGACCGATCCGCTCAACGACCCCGACGCGCTCGCCGCTCTCGCGCACGCCTGCCTCGAAAGCGGCGTGGCGTTCGTTCCGACCCTGATCGTGGGCCCCCACCCGGCTCCGATCGACACGCGTTGGGTCGAGGAGGCGCGGTGGCTGGCCGACCTGCCGGGCGTCAGCGCGCTGTGCCTGTCGGAGGGGGCCGGCTACATCTCTCCCACGGCGCTCGGATCGCTGGTGCGCGACGTCGGCGAGGCCACCGGCCTGCCGATCGAGGTCCAGGTGCAGGCTCCCGGCGGGTTGGCGCCGCTGTCGGCAATGGCGCGGGTCGCCAACGGTGCGGCGGCGGTCCAGGCTTCCGCCGGCCCGGTGGCGCTCGTCTCGGCCCGCCCCTCCGCCGAAACCCTGCGCGCGGCCCTGCTGGGTGGCGCGCGACCGCTGGACTGCGATGCCGCCGGCATCGACCGTGCCGCCCGGATCGTCGGCCCGCTGGTGCCCACCGAGCGACTGCGCCAGGCCGCCGCGGCCGTCTTCGGTCCGGCGGTCGCCGTGCCACCGGCACTCGAGCACGGGTTGATCGCCCGGCTCGGACGCCTGGGGTTGTCGCGGAGCCTGTCCGCCGTCGCCGCCGAGTCCGCCACCGTGGCGCGTGAGGTCGGTGGGGCGACGCTCGGCTACCCGTTGGGCAGCGCCATTCTCGCCCAAGCCGCCCGCCACGTGATCGACGGGCAACGGTGGGATGACATCGAAGACGACCTGGTGCCCGTCGTGTTGGGACGCGCGGGCCGTCTGCGCGGCCCGGTGGCCGACCAGGCGCGCGCCCCCGCCCAGGCCGCCGACCCCGGGGACCTGCCGGTGCGCGACCTGGCCGCCGTGAGCGCCGAGGCCCCGGAGGGCCTGAGCGACGAGGACCTCGTCCTGTGGGCCATGTTCGGTGAGAGCACCGCCCACCTGGTGGCGCGGCGCCGTTCGTTGCGGGCCGAGGCTGCGCGCCGTCCCAGCCAGCCGACGATCGACCGCGAACTGCTCGACTCGCTGGTCGACGCGGTCGAGGCGACCGACGACACCGAGATCAGCGTCGAGGTCGCCGGGGCGCGCGTCACCGTGCGCCGCGCGAATCCGGTGATCCCGATCGAGGGCGCCGGCACCGCCGAGCCCGGTGTTCCCACCGAGGCGGACGATGGACTGCAGCGGATCGTCAGCCCGATGGTCGGCACCTTCTACCGGCGGCCGTCGCCGGATGACCCGCCGTTTGTGGAGGAGGGACGGCGGGTGGCCGCCGGGGACACCCTGTGCCTGATCGAAGCGATGAAGCTCTTCAACGAGATCGTCGCGGAGGAACCCGGCATCGTGCGCTCCGTGCTGCTCGATGACAGCGCTCCGGCCGAATACGGTCAGCTGCTGTTCCTGATCGAACCTCTGGCGGGCGCATGAAACTGCTGATCGCCAACCGCGGAGAGATCGCCGTGCGCGTCATCCGCACGGCGCGCGAGATGGGCATCCCGACCGTCGCGGTCTACTCGACCGCCGACGAGGACACGCTCGCGGTCGACCTGGCCGACGAGGCGGTCTGCATCGGCCCGCCGGCGGCCCGCGACTCATACCTCAACATCCAGCATGTGTTGGGGGCGGCGAAGATCACCGGGTGCACGGCCGTGCACCCGGGCTACGGATTCCTGGCCGAGAACGCCACCTTCGCCCGCGCCTGTGCAGAGGAGGGGCTGACCTTCGTCGGGCCCGATCCGGCGGTGATGGAGCGGATGGGCGACAAAATCGCGGCCAAGGCCCCCGCTCGCG
>DAOKZF010000168.1:0-4250 GCA_035325785.1 Miltoncostaeaceae bacterium | reverse complement strand
CCACCTCGCTCAGGGCGCCCCGATTGCTGGTGACCACCGGCGAGCCGCAGGCCATCGCCTCCACCACCGGCAGGCCGAAACCCTCATACAACGACGGACAGGCCGTCACCGCCGCGGCCCGATACAGGTCGGCCAACTCCCCATCCGACACGTAACCCAGCCACCGGCCACCGCTCTCGCGCGCGATGCGCTCCCCGCCCGGACCCGGCTTGCCCACCAGCGCCAGCGTCAGGTCGCGATCGCCCAGCAGGCGCATCGCCTCGCCCAACGCCACCAGGTTCTTGCGCGGGCCCAGATCGCCCACCGCCAGGCAGTACCGCCCCAGGCCGAAGCGGGCGTGCACGCGCGCAGCGGCGGTTCCGTCGGGGTCGGGGGTGAAGATCGGCGAGGGGTAGTTGGTGGCCACATGGATCCGCTCCGGCGCGATGCCGAGGGCGGTGACGATGTCTTCGCGCGCGCGCCACGACGGGGCCAGAATGCTGTCCGCGCGGGCCGCCGAGCGGGGGACCAGGGAGCGCAGCAGGCCGCGGGCGCGCGGGGGCAGCCACTGGGGGTGCGTGATGAAGGTGGCGTCGTGGATGATCAGGGCCAGCCGACAGCGCGGGCGCGGCGGAGCGATATAGGCGAACACCGCCACGTCGATATCGGCGCCGGCCAGCGCCCGGGGAGCCGCGAAACCCAGCCGGTACAGGTCGTTCGCCGGCACGTCGATCAGCCGGTCGACCAGCGGGGCCAACTCGACGCGCCCGCCATCGGTGGCCACCAGCGCCGCCACATGATCGTCACCCCGGGCGGTCGCCCGCAACGCCGCCGCCAGGCCCGCGGCGTAGCGGCCGTTGCCGGCATCGCCGCTGGCCGCCTGAGCGACCATGTGACAGTCGACCGCGACCCGCGTCACAGCGCGGCGCCCGCCTCGCGGTACACGCGCACCAACCCCTTCGCGGTGCGCTGCCAGGTGAACAGCGCGGCGCGGGCCCGCCCGGCATCGACCAGCGCCGCCCGCGTGGCGTCATCCTCGCTCAGCTGTGCGATCGCCTCGGCCCAAGCCGAGGCGTCGTCCACCGACAGGTGGCGCGCCGCCCCGCCGGCCACCTCCCGCAGCGCCGGTGTGTCGGAGGCCAACAGCGGCACGCCCGCGGCGAACGCCTCGAGTGCCGGCAGACCGAAACCCTCCTTCAGCGACGGCACCGCAACCGCCAACGCCGCGGCCCGCAGCGTCGCCAGCCGTTCGGCGCTCACCAGGCCGTGCCAGTCGACCGCGTCGGCCACCCCGCGCCGCTCGGCACACCGTTGCAGGCGCGCCCGGCGACGCGGCGACCACGCGCCGGTGAGCGCCAGGCGCAGGTCGCCCACCCGCCGGCGGGCGAGCGCGAGCGCGTCGATCAGCAGTGGCACGTTCTTGTGGGGCTCCAGCGAGCCGCTGTACAGCAGGGTTCGCGGGTGCATCATCGCCGGTGAGTCGGCGACGGGCGGAGTCGGTGGGGCGGCCAGCGGCACGACACGTACCCGCGCGGGGTCGACTCCCGCCAGGCGGGTCACATCCGCCGCGGTTTCGTGGGAGTTCACCACCACGAACGTGGCGCGCGCCACCCGCGCGAGCGCTCGCCGGTAGTCGGCCGTCCACGCCGCGTTGCGCGCTCCGGCCAGGTAATGGTGGGGAAAGCAGGCGGGGATCAGGTCGTAGCAGGTCGCCACCAGTGGCCCATCGGGCACGAGCCCCAGGTGGGTGGAGTGAAACGGGGTGCGCGCTCCGGCCCCCGCGCGCACCCGTCGCTCGCCCACAAACGCCGGCCACGGATCGGGCAGGCGCAACGGCGTGGGGCGCCACCGGGGGCGCCGGATGCGGGCGTGGGCGAAACCGGCCGGAGCCGGTTGATCGTGGGTCAGCAGCAACGCCGGGCGGTGCTCCCTCGGCAGGGCGCCGAAGCCCGCGAGCATGCCGGCGACCGCGGCGCCGATCCCGCGGGTCGCATGGGCGGATGCGAGTGGTGTGGCATCGAACAGGACGGCGGGCATCGAGCGGCCACCCTACCGCGCCCCGACGCGCACGCGGCCACCACCGGCGAACCGCGGGGCGCTCACCGCTCGACGGGCAGGGGCGGGATGGCCGCCCGAGCGGTGGGCACATCCTGCCCCAGAACGCGGGCCAGCACGATCCACCGCTCCGGCCCGAGCCGATCGGCGGCCCCCACCCGCCAGGCGGCCGTGACCGGTGCCGTCGCCGATCGCCCGGTGGCACGGGCCGAGACCCGGCGCAGCCACACCACCTGCGGTCGGTAGGCCGGGCGATACCGGCGCACGGCGGCCCTCAGGCGTGCCTTCAGCGGGCGGCTCACCGGCAGCGAGGCGACGTAACGGCCCAGCAGATCGACCGTGGCGGCCTCGGTGAGCGCCTCCTCCAGGGCCCGCCCGGGCTCGGTGCGCAGGTCGGTGGGATCGGCCGCCGCCCCGCTCACGTGCAGGCTCTCGTGCAGCACCACCGCGAGCCCGGCCACCATCCGGTCGAGGTCGGCGCGCGAGGGCGGGCGGGTCGCGCGGCGCGCGGCGCGCGCCCGCCGGAGCGACCCCAGCCCGGCGGTGGCCGTGGGGCCGAGGAACACCCGCCCGTCGACGGTGGCGTAGCCGCCCAAACGCGCGGCCCGCTCCGGGCCCAGCAGGGCGCGCCACGCCGCGGGGGACGCCACGATGCGCGGGGTGCCGGCCGGCCGCGGGCCCGCCCGCCGATGGTGAAAGCGCACCGCGCTCGACCAGGCCGCGCGCACCGCGGCGTTCGCCGGGCGTCCGGCGCGCGGGCCCGGCTCGTTCGGCGTCGGGACGACCGCCGGCGGCGGGTGGGCGGCGGCATATTCGGCCTCGCTCAGCACCCGCACCGTCACCGGGGCGCTTTCGCTCCGGTTGCCGGCCGCATCCCACGCGCGCACCACCAGGGTGTGGTCGCCCGGTCCGGGGACGGTGAGCGTGAGCGCGCCCCCCGCAGACGCCGGGAACCCGCCCCACCAGTCGACCGCGTCATCGGAACCCGCCGGCGCGACCGTCACGCGGGCCAGCCCGGCGAGGCCGCGATCGGCCACCGGCGCGATCAGCCCGATCGTCACGCTGCGCGGGTCGGCGCGCTCACCCTCGCGCGGCGCATCGATCGCCGGCGCCTGGCGATCGAGCACCAGCGCCCCCAGCTGCGCGGCACCCTCATGGCCCAGGCGATCGCGCGAGCGCACCCGCACCACATGGCGCCCATCGGCCAGATCGTCGGCGCCGGTGAGGGCGACCCGGGGGCCGTCGCCCCGCTCGGGCTGCTGGTCGAAGGCCCGCCACGCCCCGGCCACGCCGCCATCGGGGGCGGCGTTGATCTCGGCCACCGTCGGCGCGTCGGGGTCGGTGCCGCTGCCCGCGTCGCGCTGAAGCCAGGCGGCGCGCACCACCCCGTTGGACGGGGGAAGCTGCACCTGCAACGCCGCCGGCGGGCTGCGGTCGAAGCGCAGCCGCCCGAGCGGCGTCGGCGCCACCCCGTCGATCGCGAGCTGGACGTCGAACTCGCCCTCCAGATCGCCGACCGGCACGTCGACCACGCCGGTTGTGCCGTCGTATAGGGGCCCATGACGGACCGCTCGGGTTGCCCAGGCACCCGTCGTGTTGACGGGGCGGGTCTGGATGAGCGCCGGTCCGTCGAGGGGAGGGGAGAAGCCGGACTGTTTCCACAGGACGCCGGCGGACGGCACGTCATCCCAATCGGCCGGTGAGACGGCCACGGGGGTCACGATGGGCGCGCCGTTCGCGACGGCCGTGGTGGCCAGGGCAACCCCGGCCACCGCGGCCATCGCGAGCCCTGTGCGCGCGGAGCGCCTCACCGCGGGGTGACCACCATGCGACCCGAGACGGCCGGCAACAACGGCCAGCCGATCTCCGCCGGCACACGGGCGCGCAACGGCACCGCGATGCCGCGCAACGCGAACCGCCACGGCACGCTGAAGGTGCCGTTCGGACGCACCCGGGCGTTCACCACCGGGCGCCACACTCCCCGCAGCGGATCGCGCCACTCCAGCACCATGCCCTTGCGTCCCCCCATCCCCAGCCGCCCGGGCGCCGGATGCACGCGACCGGAAAACAGGACGGTGTCGCCGGTGCGCACCGCGGCATGCGTGCGGCGCAACACCACCCGCGCGCGCACTTGCAGGCGGACATCCTGGCGGGCGCGCACCGGCAGCAGCCGGCCGCCGGCCGGCACCCCGGTGTGCAGCGGGCCCCCGGCCCGG
>DAOKZF010000167.1:0-4274 GCA_035325785.1 Miltoncostaeaceae bacterium | reverse complement strand
GTCTCCGCCTCCGGCGGAATCAGCAAAGCGATCGGCCGGGCGGTCGCGATCGGCGCGGATGCGCTGCAAACGTTCACCCACAACCCGCGCACCTGGAAACCGATCAACCACCGCGACGAGGAGATCGCCGCCTTCCGCGCCGGCGCGGCCGAACATGGCCTGCACCCGCTGATCAGCCACGGCCTGTATCTGATCAACCTGGGGGCGCCGGACGCCGAGGTGCCGACCGGCCCGCCGGGCAAGCCGGCCACCCGCACGCGCAACATCTACCGCTCGTCGATCGACAGCCTGGTGCAGCATCTGGAGATCGGCGAACGGCTCGGCCTGGCGGGGGTCGTGCTGCACGTCGGCGCGTGGAAGGGCAGCAACGAGCAGGAGGCGGTCGCGCGCATCGGTGGGGGCATCGCCGAGGCCTTCGAGCGGGCACCGGGCACCTGCGCGGTCTACCTGGAGAACACCGCCGGCGCCGGCACCACCATCGGGCGGACCTTCGCGCAGCTGAAGGCCGTCCACCACGCGGTCGGCGCGCCGGAGCGGCTCGGCTTCTGTCTGGACACCCAGCACCTGTTCGCCTCGGGTTTTCCGGTGCACGAGGAGGGCGGCATCGACCGGGTGCTCGCCGAGTTCGACGATCTGCTCGGCCTGGATGCCCTGCGCTGCCTGCACCTGAACGACAGCAAGACCGCGTTCGCGTCCAACCGCGACCGCCACGAGAACCTCGTCGACGGCCAGATCGGCGCGGACGGTTTCCGGCGGATCCTCGGCTGCCCCGACATCCAGCACCTGCCGGTGTACCTGGAGGTACCCGGACTGGAGGGCAACGGCCCCGACGCGGAGAACCTAGAACGGGCCCGGCGCTTCCATCGCGAGGGACTGGAGCTGCGCGGCTGAGGTTCGCGCTCCGGTCGGCTAGCATCCCCCGGCCGGACACATGCGGGTGTAGCTCAATGGTAGAGCAATGGCCTTCCAAGCCACAGACGGGGGTTCGATTCCCCTCACCCGCTTCCCGGGCCGCCGAGCCCGCTCGGGCGACGGCGGCCCAAGCGGCGCGCCTCAGTTGATCGGCGCCGCCGGCACCTCGCTGGTGCAGTGACCACAACGGGTGGCATCCGCCGGGATCTCCATCCGACACTCCGGGCACTTCTTCACCGTCGGGTCATCCGGCTCGCCGCGGTTGGCGCGCGCCATCAGGGCGTTCACCGGGCGCACCACCAGGAAGAAAATCACCGCGGCGATGATCACGAACGAGACCAGCGCGTTGACGAACAGGCCGTAGCCGAACGTCGAGCCGTTGATCTCGAACGAGAGACCGGAGAAGTCCGGTTCGCCGCCGAGTGCCGCGATCAGCGGGGTGATCAGGTTCTCGACCAGGGAGGTGATGACGGCCTCGAAGGCGACGCCGACCACCACCGCCACCGCCAGCGCGACCACATTTCCCCGCAGCAGGAACTGCTTGAACTCCGACAGCACCGAGCACCCCCGATCGTTTCCTCATCGCGGCGGGCTCGCCCGCGGGCGCCCACCGTGCACCGACGGATAACCTGCCACACCACACCAACGGTCGGCGATGAGGTGAAAAATGGAGGCGCGTCTGCTGGAGTCGGTCTTCCCGACCGACACCAACCCGCAGGGCACCCTGTTCGGTGGCACCCTCGTGTCGTGGATGGACAAGGCGGCGGGATTTGCCGCGATGCGCCGAGCGCGCACCACGGTGGTGACCGCCGCGATCGAGAACATCAGCTTCGGGGTGCCGATCCGGGTCGGCGATCTGGTGGAGGTGACCGCCACGGTGACCTCGGTGGGACGCACCAGCATGCGCGTGCTGGTGGAGGTGCGCCGCGAGAACCCCATCCGGGGCCAGAGCGAGCTGTGCACCCACGGCAACTTCACCATGGTCGCGATGGACGCCGAACGCCACCCCACCCCGGTGCCACCCGAGTAACCGCCTGGCGCGCCGGCGACCGCGCTCAGGCCGATTCGCTCGGCCAACCTCGGGGCGCCGTCCCGCAGCGAAACAGATCCTCCAACGCCGCCACCACCGCCGGAGCGAATTGGTCGTTGCAGCAGCGCCGACATTCGGCCAGCGCATCGTCGACCGACAGGGGACGGCTGTACGGTCGGGTGGAGGTCATCACATCCCACGCGTCGGCCACGGCGAGAATCCGCGCCCCGGACGGGATCGCATCGCCCACCAACCCGTCCGGGTAGCCGCGGCCATCCCACCGCTCGTGGTGAGCGCGCACCCAGGAGACCTGCTCGGCGTCGAGCACGTCGGCGACGATCTTGGCGCCCACCGCCGCGTGCCGCGTGATCTCCTCGTATTCGGCGTCGCTGAGACGCCCCGGCGTGAAGAGCACCGCGTCCGAGACCACGATCTTGCCCACATCGTGCACCAGACCGGCCTCGCGCAGACGGTCCTGCATCGGCGGCGACCAGCCGAGTTGCTCGGCCAGCAGCACGGCGATGTCGGCGACGCGCTCCGAATGGCGCAGGGTGCTGGGATCCTTGGTGTCGACCACTCGGGCCAGCACGCGAATGCTTTTCAGCGTCTGCTCGCGGGTGAGGATCTCGACCCGTTCGCGATCCGAGCGCGCCTCGACCACCGTCGATGAGTACGCGAGGGAGCGATTGCGCCCGTGTTCCTTGGCCCAGTAGAGGGCCCCGGCCGCGTGGCGCAGCAACGCATCCCGGTCGCCCGCCTCGCTCAGATCACACGTCCCGGACGAGATCGTCACCGGGGTGGGACTCCCCTCCAGCCCTCGGGCGACGGCGGCCCGCACCCGATCGACCAGCAGGCGCGCATCGTGGGCGGGCAGGTCGGTCACCCATGAGATCTCCTCGCCCCCGGTGCGGGCGAGCAGGTCGCCCGGTCGTGCCCGCGACGCCACCCGCTCGACGACCGCCCGCAGCACCCGGTCGCCGGCGTCATGCCCGTGGCTTTCGTTGACGCGCCGAAACCGGTCGATATCGATCAGGGTGAGCGACAACGGCGTCCCGCTCCCCCGCACCAGCGCGATCCGCGCGACCAGGCGCTCTTCGAACGCGGTGTGGGCGAGCAGACCGGTGAGCGGATCGCGCTCCGAACGGCCCGCGACCGGCCCCAGCGGCGCCCGGGGGCCGCCGTCGCGTTCGATCAACGCCTGCGCCAGCACCACCGCCACCAGATCGCCCGCGTTCTCCAAGGCCAACCGCTCGCGCGCGGACATCCGGTGGGGGCGAGACCACGACGCGCTGAGGAGCGCGAGCGTGCGGGGCATCGCCCCCTCGCCCGTCAGCGGATGCTCGATCCGCCGCAACGCGAGCGACGCGATGCCCAGCCGACGGGCCGCCTCGGGCAGAATCTGGACGTCGCCGTCATCGACGGACACCTTGGCGGTGCGACCGGAGACGGAGATCCGCCCGAGCAGCGGATAATCGCCTAGGGCGCGTCCGATATACGCGCGCTGCTCCTCGCGTGCCGCGTCGTCGAGTTCGCTGCCCACAAGGTCGGTGATCCGCACGCCGTCCTCGGAAATCAGGCAGGTGACCCGCTACGCGCGCAGGGCCCGACATGCGGCGACGAGGATGGTGTCGAGCGGGCGACCGGCGGCGGTCCGTCCCCGCCACAGATTCGCCAAGACGCGCACGGCGTCCGGATCCGGTGCGGGGGGATCGCCCGCCCCGCCGATGACGCCCTCGCTCACCAGGTCGGACACGGGACGCCCCTGCGTCGGCTCGTCGGTCCCGTCGTGGCCCGCCCCGAGCGAACGATGATCGGCCTCGGGCGGTCGGGACGGGAGGGACGCCATGCATCACCGATCGGCCGCGGCACCGGCGGACTTTCGCGCACCGCACGCCGCGGTCGCCCGGCGAACTCCGCGCGGCGTCCCGACAGGCGCTCGGTCACCGCGACATCCCCGCCAAGCACGGACTGCCCCCGCCCGCCGCGACGAGGCACGCAATCGCGCCGGACACCGCGCGCACCCCGGCGTTCCTCGTCGGAATCGAGCACGAACGCCCGCGGTGGGCCCTCACCATGTCCCCGCTCCCGCCGTCACACGCGCACCGGCCGACAGGCCGCCCATCGCGGTCGGTACCCCCAACCCACGGGCGGACGGCCCCGCCGTCCGCGGAGGATGGGACTACTTCAGCCGGAAGGTGATCCGGCCGCGGTTGAGATCGTAGGGCGACAGCTCGAGCTTCACGCGATCGCCGGGGTTGATCCGGATGCGGAAACGGCGCAGCTTGCCTGCCATGTGCGCCAGCACCTCGTGATCGTTGTCGAGCACCACGCG
>DAOKZF010000166.1:238-4275 GCA_035325785.1 Miltoncostaeaceae bacterium | reverse complement strand
GCCCGCCACATCGTCTCGCGCTCCTTCCAGGAGGTGCTGAGCCTCTTGGAATCCGGCAAGTCGGCCTCCGAAGTCGACCGGATCGAGGTGCACACCCGCGAACATTCGCTGCCGGTCGAGATCACCTTCCGTGCCCTCCAGGGGGTCCACGGGCCGGTGGTGCTCGCGGTGGCGCGCGACATCAGCGAACGCCGTCGCCTGGAGGTGGCCCAGCACCTGGCCGATCACGATCCTCTGACGGGCCTGTTCAACCGGCGCCGCTTCGAGGCCGAGTTGACCCGCCATCTGCAGCACGCTCATCGCTACGGCGCCGGAGCCCTGCTGTTCGTCGACCTGGACGGCTTCAAGGCGGTGAACGACACCTGCGGCCATCAGACCGGCGATGAGCTGTTGCAGATGGTCGGCGCCGCGATCGCCGGCCGACTGCGACGCACCGACGTGGTCGCCCGTTTGGGCGGCGACGAGTTCGGCGCTCTGCTGCCCGACACCGACATGCAGCATGCGCAGATCGCGGCGGAGGATGTGCTGATCGCCGTGCGGGAGGTGGCCGATCGCTTCGCCGAACACGCCCCTCGGGTGAGTGCCAGCATCGGCATCTCGTGCTTCGATGCGACGGTCTGTGACGAGGAGGAACTGCTGACCGCCGCCGATCTGGCGATGTATTCGGCCAAGCGCAGCGGGGGCGATCGGGTGCACGCATTCGATCCCATCGATCGCGGGGACGCCGGCGCGCATCTGTCCTGGGTCGAGCGAATCGCGGGGGCGCTCGAGCGCGACGAGTTCGTCCTCCACTGTCAGCCGATCATCGACCTCAAAACGCGCGCGGTCTGGAAGTACGAGGTGCTGCTGCGCCTGCCGGGAGAGGGCGGACAGCTGCTGGGACCCGCGGCCTTCATCGGGGCGGCGGAGCGGCACGGGTTGATCCAGCAGGTGGACCGTTGGGTGATCGGCACGGCGATCGACGTGATTGCCTCCCACGCGGCCCTGGGGCGCGATCTTCCGCTGGCGGTGAACCTGTCGTCGCTGACCATCACCGACGCGAGCCTGCCGGCGTTCGTCGAGGCGCGGCTCGAACGGGCGGGCGTGTCTCCCACCTCCCTGATATTCGAAATCACCGAGACCGCCGCGCTGGCGAACATGCAGGCTGCCCGCGATCTGGTCGTGAGCCTGAAGGAGCTCGGGTGTCGCTTCGCCCTCGACGACTTCGGGGCCGGGTTCAGCTCGTTCGCCGCCCTGAAGCACCTGCCGGCGGACTACCTGAAGATCGACGGCGGGTTCGTCTGCGGTCTGGTCAAGAGCCGCACCGACCAACTGGTGGTGCGCGCGCTGGTCGACATCGCTCGCGGGCTGGGGATGCAGACGATCGGCGAGCACGTGGAGGACCGCGAGACCGAGGACGTGCTGCGCGAATGCGGCGTCGATTATGCGCAGGGCTTCCTGATCAGCCGCCCCTTGCCGATCGACCAGGTGATCGCCGCAACGGTGGCCTGAACCGGCGGGAGCGATCGACGCCGGCCGGTCGCAGCACTGCTCGGTATTCCAACTAGTTCTGGTAGCGTGCCGCCGGTCCCCGGGAGGAGTCGGCATGAGCGTGGAGGAGAAGCGCGCGCGCCTGCGCGCGCTGCGGGAGGAGGCGGTCAACGCCGGTCCGGCGGCCGCCGTGGAGCGCCAGCATGCGCGCGGCAAAGGGACCGCCCGCGAGCGGATCGACCTGCTGCTCGACCCGGGCAGTTTCGTCGAGATCGACATGTTCACCCGCCACCGCGCCCACGGTTTCGGTCTGGAGGACAACCGGCCGTGGGGTGACGGCGTGGTCACCGGCCACGGCACGATCGACGGGCGCAAGGTGGTGGTCTTCAGCCAGGACTTCACCGTCTTCGGTGGCAGTCTGGGCGAGGTATTCGCCGAAAAGATCGTCAAGGTGATGGAGCTCGCCCTGAAGATGGGCTGCCCGATCATCGGCATCAACGACTCCGGCGGGGCGCGCATCCAGGAGGGCGTGGTCAGCCTGGGCGGCTACGCCGACATCTTCTTCCGCAACGTGCAGGCCAGCGGGGTGATCCCGCAGATCTCGGTGATCATGGGCCCCTGCGCCGGTGGGGCGGTCTACAGCCCGGCGATCACCGACTTCATCTTCATGGTCCGCGAGACCAGCCACATGTTCATCACCGGCCCGGATGTGATCAAGACGGTCACCGGTGAGGAGGCGAGCATGGAGGAACTGGGCCGCGCCTCCAGCCACGCCACACGCTCGGGCGTCTGTCACTTCGCCGCCGATTCGGAGGCCGACTGCCTGGAGCAGGTGCGCGAGCTGGTCGGGTTCCTCCCCCAGAACAACCTCGATGCACCCCCCCACGTGCCGAGCGCCGACCCGGCGGATCGACGCGAACAGGAGCTGGCGACGATCGTGCCGGGGATTCCGACCAAGCCGTACGACATGACGCGCGTGATCGAACTGCTGGTCGACGACGGCGACTTCTTCGAGGTCGCGCCGCTGTATGCCCCGAACATCGTGGTCGGCTACGCGCGCCTGAACGGGCACACGGTGGGCGTCGTCGGCAACCAGCCCAAGGCGCTCGCCGGGGTGCTGGACATCGACGCGTCGATCAAGGCCGCCCGCTTCGTGCGCTTCTGCGACGCGTTCAACATTCCCCTGGTGACCCTGGTCGACGTGCCCGGGTTCCTGCCGGGCCTCACCCAGGAGTACGGCGGCATCATCCTGCACGGGGCGAAGCTGCTGTTCGCCTACGCCGAGGCGACGGTGCCCAAGCTGACGGTGATCACCCGCAAGGCCTACGGCGGCGCCTACGACGTGATGGCCTCCAAGCACCTGGGCGCCGACTTCAACGCCGCCTGGCCGACCGCCGAGGTGGCGGTGATGGGCCCCGACGGCGCCGTGAACATCATCTTCAAACGCGAGTTGCAGCAGGCGCAGGAGGCCGGCCAGGACGTCGCCGCCCGGCGCGAGGAGTTGATCGAGGAGTACAAGGAGCGCTTCGCGAACCCGTACACCGCCGCCGAGCGCGGCTACGTGGACGATGTGATCGAACCGGAGCGCACCCGCGAGTGGCTGATCCGCGCCCTGGAGATGTCGCTCACCAAGCGCGAGCTGCGCCCGCGGCGCAAGCACGGGAACATTCCGCTGTGATGCGCGTGGAGATCACCGGCGGCGGCGTGCCGGACCCGGCGCGCATGGCGGCCCTCGCGGCCGGTATCGACCTGCTGGTCCGCACCGGCGCGTCGGACGACATCGACCCCCGCCCGGCGGCCTACCGCTCGCGTTGGCGACGGGCCTCGCTGCTGGAGAACACCGAGGTCCCGGCGGGGATCAAGGACAACGGAGCCCCCTGGGGAGGCATGGCCTGATGTTCAACAAGGTGATGGTCGCCAACCGCGGCGAGATCGCGATCCGCGTGTTCCGCACCCTGCGCGAGCTGGGGATCCCCTCGGTGGCGATCTACAGCGAGACCGACCGCGACGCGCTGTTTGTGCGCCACGCCGATGAGGCGCACCTGTTGGGCGCCGGCCTGGCGGCCGAGACCTACCTGAACGTGGAGCGGATCCTCGCCATCTGCGCCGAGGCGGGTGTGGATGCGGTGCACCCGGGGGACGGCTTCCTGGCCGAGAACGCAAACTTCGCCCGCACCCTGGGCGAGGCCGGGATCACCTGGATCGGCCCGCCCCCGGACGCCATCGATGCGATGGGCTCAAAGGTGGAGGCCCGCCGGCTGATGGACGCCGCCGGCGTGCCGATCGTGCCCGGCGTCACCGACCCGGTGGCCGACCTCGACACGGCGCGCACCGTGGCCGAGCGGATCGGCTATCCGGTGGCGGTGAAGGCGTCGGCCGGCGGCGGCGGCAAGGGCTTCCGGGTGGCGTTGAGCGCCGAGGGACTGCCGGACGCCTTCGCGGGGGCGATCCGCGAGGGGGAGCGCTTCTTCGCCGACGGCGCCGTTTACCTGGAGCGGTATCTGCACCACCCGCGTCACGTCGAGATCCAGATCCTCGCCGACGCGCACGGCAACACGATCTACCTG
>DAOKZF010000166.1:0-228 GCA_035325785.1 Miltoncostaeaceae bacterium | reverse complement strand
GCGCCGCCACCAGAAGCTGGTGGAGGAGGCCCCCAGTCCGGTGGTGTCGGACGGCCTGCGCGCGCGGATGGGGGCCGCGTCGGTCAAGGCGGCCCAGGCGGTCGGCTACACCTCCGCCGGCACGCTCGAATACCTGGTGTCGGGCGAGGAGTTCTTCTTTCTGGAGATGAACACCCGCATCCAGGTGGAGCACACGGTGACCGAGATGGTGACCGGCCTCGACCTGGT
>DAOKZF010000165.1:2664-4275 GCA_035325785.1 Miltoncostaeaceae bacterium | reverse complement strand
TCCGCCTCCCAATCAGGGGCCGTTGCCCTGACGGTGATGGTCGGCCAATCCTCCCCTCACGATCCCTGCGAGCCGCCCGCATGAGCGACCCGATCCGCATCGCCGTCCTGATGGGCGGCGCCAGCAGCGAACACGACGTGTCGCTGGCCTCCGCCGCGGCCGTCGCGGCCGCCCTGCCACGCGACCGCTACGCCGTGAGCGAAATCGAGATTTCCCGCTCCGGGGTGTGGCGCATGGCCGGCCGGCCGGTGGCGATCGCCCGGGGTGAGGGGGGCGGCCCGCTGCTGGTGGCGATCGACGGCGCTGTCGCGCCGCAGCCGATCGACGTGGTGTTCCCGGTGCTGCACGGGCCGAACGGAGAGGACGGCACCGTGCAGGGGCTGCTGGAATGCGCGGGGGTGCCGTATGTCGGCTCGGGGGTGGCGGCCTCCGCGGTGGCGATGGACAAGGCGCTGTTCAAGCAGATGCTGCGCGCCCACGACATCCCGACCGCCGACTGGGTGACCGTCGACGCGCGTGCCTGGCGGGACGACCCGGCGGCCGTGCGCGATGCGGTCGCCGCGCGGCTCACCTACCCGGTGTTCACTAAGCCGGCGCGTTTGGGGTCGAGCGTCGGGATCAGCCGCGTCGCCGATCCGGGCGCGCTGGACGGCGCGATCGAGCTGGCGCTGCGCCACGACCCGAAGGTGCTGGTGGAGCAGGGAATCCGCGGGCGGGAGATCGAGGTTGGGCAGATCACCTACGAGGGCGACTGGTACGACTACGAAACCAAGTACCAGCCGGGTCGAATGACCCTTCAGGTGCCGGCCGACATCCCCGCTCAGGCGGCCGAGCGGGCGCGGGAACTGGCGTTGGAGGCCTTCCGGATCGGCGAGTGCCGCGGGCTGGCGCGGGTCGACTTCTTCCTGGCCGACGACGGTCAGGTGCTGCTGTCGGAGCTGAACACGATGCCCGGGTTCACCCCCACCAGCGTCTACGCCGCCCTGATGGAGGCGGCCGGCATCGACTACCCGCACCTGGTGGATCGGCTGGTGGCCCTCGCCCGCGCCGACCACGAGCGGGCGGCGGCCTACCTCGGCTGAACTCGCGGCGTTCGCGTCGGTACATACGACGCGCTGGTGCGGGCCCGGCGGGGCGCCGGTCGAGTAGCCTTCCCCGCCGTGGATCCCCGCGACCTCTCTCCCGCACGGCTGGCGCGCGTCGGCCATCTGGCGGCGGCCGGTGCCGCGATCCTGATCGTGATCGCCGGTTTCGCGACCCTGAGCGTCGGGCCGGGACGCGCGGCGGGGGTATCGTCGGTGGCGCTCGACGTGGAGCCGGTGGTGGCCACGATCGCCGCGGTGGCCTTCATCGTGGTGGTGGGCGCGACCTTCCTGACGTGGAAATGGATGGCGCCGCTCGCGGCCTTCGCGACCACCGCGGCCGCGACCGCGGCCGGGGTCGAGGTGCTGCGCGGCAGGATCTCGGACGCCTTCGCGCCCGGCGCGCACACCGATCTGCGCGGCGGAGGGGTGCTGTTGACCCTCGCCTTCTGGATTCTGGTGGTCGCGGTGATCGTCCAGGCCTACGCCGCCTATCGCCGGGGCGTCGACACCGCCATCGATCGCGCAC